>DATBYL010000246.1:0-4869 GCA_036513735.1 Candidatus Acidiferrales bacterium | reverse complement strand
CTTTGCGAATCAGTTCGATGCGCGCGCTTAATCCGATTGTTGCGATGAATGCGATCATTAATAGATCGCGCAAAACCGTATCAGGCTCAAAATTTGCGACGCGGTTGTGTAGCGCCAAAGCTACAAGCGCAAAAATCATTCCGCCGACGATTGAAGTTGGAATGCAGAGCCGATCCAAAACTGGAATTTGTTTTTTCAGCCAAACGCCGCTGCCGATACCCAGCCCCCCTAGGGCGAGAACTTCAACTGCGTCCAATTTTATTGTGGGGACGATGAGCATTCCCGCTCCGAAGACTGGACGGCATGATGACATAAATTCGTCGATCGGACGGGGCGAATTCCCGTTTCGGGAACGGGAGCTATCTGGCATATTTGAAGTGGGTACCCCCTCCCCCCTGTTTTTGTCATGAATATCAAAACAAAGGAGTTACGGGTGCGAATTATGCTAAGAATATCAAAACAATGGGGTTATAAGTCGTTTGTTTTTATATTGTTGCGCGGTTGTACGCAGACTGCACCATTTCAGGGCAGATTCATAACTATGTGGCTGCGCTTATTAATGATGAGTCGGACGCATATGAACGCGCAGGTTCAACGCAGAGGCGCAGAGTGCGCGGAGAAATTCGGGCGGAGGAGAAATCGACGAACGAGAAGCCAGGGTCGGAGCGAAGATTGGGCGATGATTCGCGGCAATGACCTCTGATATAGTCGGGGCGGGATTTTGGAGGGATTTTGTGAAAATTAAAAATATTTTTGTGCTGCTGTGTTTGTGCGTGGTGGGAATTGTTGCTTGCTCGCATACGAATGCGCCGGCACAGCAAAGTGCGGAGCCAACTCTGCCTTACACGCCGAGTTTGGATGTGGCATCGATGGACCGCTCGGTGAATCCTTGCGAGGATTTTTATACGTATTCTTGCGGGAAATGGATGAAGAACAATCCGATTCCCGCGGACCAGACTTCTTGGAGCGTCTACGGAAAACTTTATGAGGACAACTTAAATTATTTGCACGGAATTTTGGAGGAAGCGGCGAAGGCGCAGAATCGCGACGCGGTGACGCAGGAAATCGGCGATTACTATGGCGCGTGCATGAATGAAGCAGCGATTGAAAAGCTGGGCGCGACGCCAATTCAGCCGGAGCTTTCCGCGATTGCGGCGCTGAATAATGTGAAGGATCTGGCGACGCTGATTTCGACGCTGCACTTGGAAGGTGACGATATTCTTTTCGACGCCGGCTCTGGCCAGGACCCGGACAATTCTGACGCCGTGATTGTGGCGCTGAACCAGGGCGGGCTGGGATTGCCGGACCGCGATTATTACTTCAAGACTGATGCGAAATCGAAAGAGACGCGCGACAAATATTTGCAGCACGTGGAAAAGACATTTGAGTTGATCGGCGATGCGCCGGACGTGGCCAAGAAAAACGCGGACACCGTGATGCGGATGGAGACGAGTCTTGCGAAAGCTACGCTGACACGCGTGGAGATGCGCGATCCTTACAAGTTGAAGCACAAAATGGGAGTGGCGGAGCTGACCAAGATTGCGCCGAACTTCGATTGGAACACTTATTTCGCGGCGAGCGGCGTGCCCAAGTTTGAAACCTTGAATGTGCAATGGCCCGACTTTTATAAGCAAGTGAACGCATTGCTGACGCCGAGTTCGCTGGACGATTTGAAAACATACATGCGGTTTCACGTGGCGAATTCACGCGCGCCGCTGCTTTCTTCCGCGTTCGTAAATGAGAATTTTGATTTCTATCGGAAATATTTGCGCGGAGCGAAAGAGTTGCAGCCGCGATGGAAACGTTGCGTGCAGTATGTGGATCGTCAACTTGGAGACGCGCTGGGACAAGCGTACGTTCGCAAGACATTTTCGCCGGAGCTGAAGGCGGCGACGGTGGACATGACCAAGCGGATTGAAGATGCGATGGCGGTGCGCATTCAAAATCTTTCGTGGATGAGCGATCCGACCAAGCAGCAGGCGTTGGATAAGCTGCACAACATTCGCAACAAGGTTGGATATCCCGATAAGTGGCGCGATTACAGTTCGATTACGCTTACGCCGACGGATTTTTATGGCGATAGCACGCGAGCGACGCAATTTGAGGCGCATCGACAACTGAATAAAGTTGGGAAGCCGGTCGATCGCGGCGAATGGGGGATGACTCCGCCGACGGTGAATGCATATTTCGATCCGCAGATGAATGACATTAATTTTCCGGCGGGAGTTTTGCAGCCGCCGCTTTACGACGCGAAGATGGACGCCGCGCCGAATTACGGAAATACCGGCTCGACGATTGGACACGAGTTGACGCACGGATTCGATGATGAAGGACGGCAATTTGACGCGAAAGGAAATTTGAAAGATTGGTGGACGAAGAAAGACGCCGATTTATTTAAGGTTCGCGCGAAGTGCGTGGTAGATCAGTACGGAAAATTTATTGTGGTGGACGATATTCACATCAATTCCAATTTGACGGAAGGCGAAGACATCGCTGATTTGGGCGGCACGATTCTTGCGTACGTTGCTTGGAAGGATGCGACGAAAGGCCAGCAGCTTACGAGCATGGACGGGCTTTCACCGGACCAGCGATTTTTCGTGGGGCTGGCGCAATGGGCTTGCGAAAATAATCGGCCGGAAAATCAGCGAGTGAATGCGGTTACCGATCCACATTCGCCGGGGAAATATCGGATCAACGGAGTGGTGGTGAACATGCCGGAATTTGCTACTGCGTTTTCATGCAAGCAGGGGCAGGCGATGTTCAAGCCGCCGGCGAGTGTGTGCTCGATTTGGTAGAGCTGCTATTCGTAACGCAGGGCGACCATCGGATCCACGCGAATCGCGCGATATGCGGGAATCCCGGTGGCAGCGATGGCGATGAAAATCGAGATTAACGCCACTGCAGCGTAGACGGCCGGATCCGCGGGACTGACGGCGACGAGCATTGACGCGAGCATGCGCGTTGCGGCGAATGCGGCGAGCGAACCGATCGAAAGACCTGCGGTGGTGAAGATCAGTCCATCGCGTGCGACCGTCTTCAGAATATCTACGGGTTGCGCGCCCAGCGTTACGCGAATACCAATTTCATTGGTGCGCTGCGCGACGGAATACGACATCACGCCATAAAGTCCGATACATGCCAGCAAAAGAGCTGCGCCCGCGAGAACGCTGAGCAAAGTGGCGGCGATTCTTTGACCGAAGAGCGAACCGGCGATTGAATCATTCAGCGAACCGGTGTTGAACACCGGCACGCCTGGATCCAGAGCTTGCGCTTCCCGACGCAGAGCCACCATCGCTTGCTCCACTGAACCGCGAGTGCGAACGTAAAAAGTGGCGCCGTCTTCCGGCCTGTAAATTTGGCGCGCGGGAACGTAAAAATACGGAATCGGATTTTCGTTGATGTGGAAATATTTGATGTCCTGCACCACTCCAACAATCGTGAACCACTTGCCCCAGCCCTGAACTTTCCAGCCGAGCGCATTTCCGGTCGGAATGAAGCGGCGGACAAATTCCTGATTCACGATCATCACCGGCTGGATGGGGTCGCGAGATTTGTCATCCTGCAAATTAAAATCCCGTCCAGTGAGCAAGGGAATTTTCATCATGTTGAAATATCCGGGCGCAACAACCGTCCGGTAGATCTTCATGTTTTCGCCGGGCTTCGGAACGTAACCCTGGATTTGCAAATCTTCCCAAGAATCCCCGCCAACACTCAGCGGAACGAAATCGGAATAGCCGACGGCGGTCACTCCGGGTTCGCGGGCCAACTGTTCCTGCATGCGCTGTGAAAATGAATCGGCCTGCTGAAAATTGTATCCCGCAGCGGAAAAACTAACATGTGCGACGGCGACATTATTTGGATCGAACCCGGGATGAATGCTGCGAGCGAGGTGGAAACTTTTCACGAAAAGTCCCGCGCCGACAAGCGTGATCACAGCGAGGGCTACTTCGGACACCACCAGAAGTCCGCGCAGGCGGCGAGTGCGAGCGCTTGATGTTCCACTTCGGCTGCGATCCTTGAGCATGTCGTTCACGTTTTCGCGTCCGGTCTGCAACGCCGGAATGAGTCCCGCTAAAACGGCGACGACAAGAGTCAGCGCGACGGTAAATAGCAAAACTTTCGTGTCAATCGGCGGCCGGACGAGTGTCGGAAGACCCGTTCCTGGAACCAGCCACCGCAACGAATCGCTGAGCCAATTTGCTGTGAGCAAACCAAGGCCTGCTCCGCCGATGGCGAGCAACAAAGTTTCCGTGAGCACCTGACGAACTAAGCGCGAGCGCGGCGCTCCGAGAGCCATGCGGACACTGAACTCCTTCTGCCGGCTGGTAGCGCGCGCCAGCAAAAGATTCGCAACATTCGCGCAGACAATCAGCAGCAGCAATCCGCAGACAGCCATCAATACGCTGAGCGGACCGAGCAATGAACTTTGAATTCCGTGATGGGCTTGCCACATGGGCAAGAGTGTGGCGCTCATGCCCTCGTTGGTGTCGGCGTCTGCGACGGCCATGCGATGAGCAAACGCTTGAGCTTCAAAGCGCGCCTGCTCGAAGCGGACGCCGGGCGCAAGGCGCACGAGCGAGCGAAACATCCGGGTTTTGCGATCCTCGAGCATCCAATCGTTTCCCGAGTTGACCTGGCCGAGCATCGTCGCGGGCGCCCAAATGTCGAACGTCTCACCGGGCATGGAGCCGTGGAAATTTTCCGGGGCCACGCCGATGACAGTGAAGGTGCGGCGATTGATGAGCAGGTTCGCGCCGATCGCCGAACGATCGGAATGATAGTGACTGGTCCAGTAGGAATGGCTGATTACCACGACGGGGTGGGCGTTGGGCGCGTCGTCCTGCTCCGCGATGGAGAAAAAACGTCCCG
>DATBYL010000245.1:0-8607 GCA_036513735.1 Candidatus Acidiferrales bacterium | reverse complement strand
GTGTCTGTGCTGTTGAGCACACGTTGGAGAGAAATGCGGCGAATTTTGCGCGCGAATTTGGAGGCGCAAATTGTTCCGTGAAGAGGAAAGGCGCGGGAGTGTTTGCGCCGATGTGAAACTACTAGGGTTTTTGGGCCTGCGTGGCGATGCTGCCGGTCATGATTGCTTCGCGAATTTGCTCGGTCAGGTCGTTTACTGTGCCGGGGCCGTGCGGCAGAAGAATCGTATTGGTTTTTGCGCTGGCGCCGATTTCTTTGATGGTGTCGAAATATTGGGTCATGAGGACGAGGCGCATGACGTCCTGCGCGGTGGTGCCGGGAACGGATTCTTTGAATGCTTCAACGGATTCGCGCAGCCCTTCGATGATGGCTTTGCGTTGATTGGCGATGCCTTCGCCCTGCAACTTCTTACTTTGCGATTCGGCTTCGGCTTTTTTGATGGCGATAATTTTGTCGGTTTCGCCGCGTGATTCGGCGGCTTCGCGTTCGCGCGCGGCGGCGTTGATGTCGTTCATCGCGTCCTTCACTTTTTGGTCGGGAATAATATCGGTGACGAGAACTTTCACGATAGTGTAGCCGAAACTTTGCGCCACGGGTTCAACTTCACTTTTCACCGCTTCGGCGATGGTGCTCATTTTCGCGAATGTTTCGTCGAGAGTCATGCTGGGGACGTGGCCGAGCAGCACGTTGAAGACGTAGGATTCGATTTGCGATTGCGGATTCGAGAGTTTGTAGAATGCGTCGCGTTCGCTGCCAGGCATCACTTGATATTGCACGGAGACGGGAATTTTCACGAAAACGTTATCTTTCGTTTTCGTTTCCATATTCATGGCGAGAGTTTGCACGCGCGTGGTGATCATATGCACGGTTTCAAAGAGCGGAATTTTCATTTGAAATCCGGGCAATGCTACACGGCTGAATTTTGAGAAGCGCTCAACGATGGCGCGGTTGGCGGTGTTCACAGTGAAGAAGGAGCCGACCAAAACGATAAGCACAAACAATCCACCTACGACAAGAACGAATACGCCCACGAGTACGCTCGAATCTTGCACATCGACCCCTTGTGCATTTCCGGCTATCCGCCGGGGGACTTAAAGATACAGCAACGCAAATGGGAGTGGGAATATGAATTTCGCTGGGCCGGTAATCGCCTGGTGAAGGTAACTGTGAGTGAAACCGAAGAGGGCTCTGGGCGCGTCTATTAGTGTGGGTAGTATTGGGTCGCGCAATAGAAACGGAAGCGCCGCGGCTGCGCGACGGATGGGAGTGAGATTGATATGATACATGTCCCCGGAGCACAGATGATGCTGCGCGTCGCGCCGGGATCTTCTATGCGGCTTGTTGATCTGCGTCAAGCAAGTGTTCACCAACTGAGTCCTCTGCTGGATGAAGAGGCGGCGCTTTGGCGCGCGGAACTTCATTGGGATTATCAATTTTCAATTGAGCTAATTAAAAAGTTTTTGGACACGCATTCGCTGGCGGGCGTGGTGGCGTTTGAGAACGATCGTCCGGCGGGGTATGGATTTTACGTTGTGGAAGAGCATAAGGGAATGCTGGGCGGATTATTTGTTGCTCCGAAGTTTGCGCAAACGGGAGTTGGAGAACAAATTCTCGGTGACATCGTTCAGACGTTGCGCGGGACTCCGCAGGTTTCGCGAATTGAAGCGCAGTTGATGCCGTTTGGCGCGTCGCTGGAGGGACTGCTGTCGCGAAACGACTTTCGATTATTTCCGCGGCACTTCATGCTTTACGAATTGGGCGGGCACGTGAAGAAACTGGCGGAGTATGCGCCGGGATTGCGGATCGAACGCTGGCACGAGCGTCACATGGCGGCTTGCGCGGAGCTGATTCATTTGACGTACGCGAGTCACATTGACGGCGCGATCAACGATCAGTATCGCAGCCGCGCGGGCGCGATGAAATTTCTGAAAAATATTGTGATATTGCCGGGATGCGGACAATTTGAGGCGCGCGCGTCATTTGTATTGCGCGATGAGTTGAGCGATCAACTTTTGGGAGTGGTGTTGACGAGCATGGTGGCGCCGGGAGTGGGCCACACGACGCAGCTTTGTGTGTTGCCGGGACATCAAGGAAATGGATTGGGGAAACGGTTGATGCTGGCGTCGATGGACGCGTTGAAGGAACAGCGAGCGAACGAGCTTTCGCTGACGGTGACTTCGTCGAACGAGCGAGCGGTGAAATTGTATGCGGGATTGGGATTTCGGAAATTGAAGACGTTTGTGGCCGGGGTTTGGAGCGCGTGATGGCGTTCGCTGTAAAATCACTTCTTGGTGCGGTCCTTCAGCAGGCTGTTTAGTTCGTTCATGAATTCCTTGATGTCCTTGAAATCCATGTAGACGGATGCGAAGCGGACGTACGCCACTTTGTCTAATTTTTTTAGGCGGACCATCAATAGCTCGCCCAATTCCTGCGTGGTGAGTTCGCGTTCCTTTGCTTCCTGCACCGCGCGCTCGACTTCGTCGACCATTGATTCGAGTTTTGCTGTGGGGACGGGGCGCTTCTCGCAGGATTTCAGCAGGCCTTGCAGAATTTTTTGGCGGTCGAAGCGCTCGCGGCGACCGTCTTTTTTTATGACCATGTAAGGAATTTCGTCAATGCGTTCGTAAGTTGTGAAGCGGCGGGCGCACTTCAGGCATTCGCGGCGGCGGCGGATTAAATCTCCGGTGCGGGCTTCGCGCGAGTCGATCACTTTGTCGTCAAGATGCGAGCAGAACGGGCATTTCACTTTTTAGAATCCTTGTCGGCTTTCGGGTGATGCTCAGCCGGATGCGGCACCTCTTTCGCCGGAACGTGAGTGCCAACGTCTTCGGCTTTGGCTTCGGCGCGCGCAAGATTCCACAACTTTCCGAGGCTGAATCCCTGATGAATCAGCAGCGGGATGCCGACAAGGATGCACGAACAAAAAGTAATTAGCCAGAGCGCAATTGCGGCGGCGGTGGCGGGTTCCTGATCGACTCCGAAAATTGTGGTGAGCGCGATGATGCTGGCGAATTGCGCGCCTCCGCCGACGCCGGGCAATTGCAAAGTGGAACCGACGAGCGTGACGGCGAGCAGCAACATCGCGCCGGGATAATTCATGGGAAATGGGAAAGCGTCGCCGAAAGCGCGGATGACCATCTGGTAGATGAGGACGACGAGCCCCCAGTGCAATGCAGTGTAAAGAATCGCCATCAGCAAGTCGGGAATTGTGCGGATAGCTTGCAGACCTTCGCTGAATCCGCCGAGCGCACCCGCAAATGATTTTCGCCATCCGCGTGCGGCACGCCAGCCTTCCAAACGGCGATGAAGCGACCCCGCGCCATGAAGTCGAAAATAAACCAGGCCGAACACAAGCCCACCGAGCAGCACGACGAGCAGCCAGCCTCCAGTGCGGGCTTTGTCCACCCATTCGCCGCTGGCGCCTGAATCAAAAAGACTGTGAGGAAAAATCAGAAGGCTGATGCTGAACAAAAGTAATGCGGCGGCGAAGTCGAAGGCGCGTTCCAGTACCCAGATGCCGAACATTCCGGCGACGGGCGTGTTGCTTTTTTGCGCGAGAAGCAGCGGACGAACAGGTTCGCCGACGCGCGCGAAAAGAAAAATGGAAGCAAAGCCCATGAGGGTGGCGCTGTACGTTTCCCAGAAACTGCACTGGCCGATGTAACGGGAAAAGCGCTGCCAGCGCACCGCGCGAAGTGCGTAACATGCGTAAATACCGACGAGGGCGAGGAGCAGGAGAGGAATATTTGCCAGACTGACGGAGTGCATGAACTTCTTCCAGGTGAAATCGGCCAGATGAATTTTGTGTCGGGAATGGTAAGCGAACGCGCCGAGGGCGACGACGATGACGAGGCCGATTAAAAGTTTACGATAATTGGCGCGCATTCCGTGTGGGGAGCGTAACCGGATGATTTCGGCGTGTCAAGAATGTAGGAGACAGATGCGTTTCTTAGACGTAATTAGGTGTCACAAATTTGTGCCAATTTGAGACTTCGGTCGCGCGAAGCTGGTGATTGTTGGTCAGCGAGCACTTAGCGGAGCAGATCTTCCAATTGAATTTTGGCGTCGGTGCGAGCGTCGCGATATTTCACGATTACCGGCGTGTAGAGCGAAATTCCCCACTCTTTGCCGACTCCACGCTGAACGGCACGCGCTCCGGCGACGACGACAGCTTCTGCAGGAATTACGAGGGGCTCGGCATCCGTAGCGGAATAAACCTTTTCGCGGACCAGATCGTAAACGGGCGTGGAGCGATTGAGAATCGTTCCGGTACCGAGGACGGCACGGCGCTGGATGATGGTGCCTTCGTACACGCCGCAATTTCCGCCGACCAGAACTTCGTCTTCAATAATGACGGGGAGAGCGCCGACAGGTTCGAGGACTCCGCCGATTTGCGCGGCGGCGCTGAGGTGGCAATTGCGTCCAATTTGCGCGCAACTTCCGACCAGCGCGTGCGAGTCAACGAGCGTGCCTCCATCCACGTACGCGCCAACATTAATGAACATCGGTGGCATGCAGGTGACGCCGCGGCCGATGAACACACCGTCGCGAATGCTTGAGCCGCCGGGAACGATGCGCACGCCGTCGGCGGCTGACATGGGCTTGAGCGGGTAGGTGGCTTTGTCAAAAAACGGAAGGCGCGATGGGTGGACGGATTGGTCGACGACGCTGCCCATGCGGAATCCGAGGAGGATTCCCTTTTTCACCCAACTGTTTACGCGCCATCCGGTTTTGATTGTCGTATCCGGTTCAGCGGCGCGAACTTTTCCATTATTGAGGGCGGACTTAAATTGCGCGAAGAGCGCCACGTCATGCTCGGAGTAGCGTTCCGGCGGACTGTCAAACAGTTGCGTGATCTGCGCGCGCAAATCTTCGAGCGAAATTTCCTGGCGCGATGCTTCAGGCGACATGCGCCTTGCCTTGTTCCTGCGCTTCGCCAAGAAGGCCGCAGGATTCGAGAACGGATTTAATTTTCGCGAGACTTTCCGGCTTTGGAGCGACCATCGGCAAACGCCAGACGGGTTCGAGAAGACCCATGAGCGCCATCGCAGCTTTTACGGGAATGGGACTGGACTCGACAAAATTTACGTCCATGAGCGGAAGATATTGACGGTGAAGCTGCCGCGCGGCGTGGAAATTCCCTTCGTGGCAAAGTTTCGCGAGGCGAGTCATTTCCGCGGGAATTTCGTTTGAGGCTACGGACACGATGCCTCTGCCGCCGAGAGCGCAAAGCGGAAGAGTGAGCGCGTCATCTCCGCTGAGGACAATAAAAGTTTCGGGAACGAGATTCAGAATCGATCCCATTTGAGAAATATTTCCGGAGGCTTCTTTCACCCCGGCGATCCATTCGACTTCCGAAAGGCGGGCAATCGTGGCGTGTTCGATGTTGACTCCGGTGCGGCCGGGAACGTTATAAACAATGACAGGAATTTCGACGCCCGCTGCGATGGCGCAATAGTGCTGGAACAATCCTTCCTGCGTGGGCTTGTTGTAATAAGGAGCGACGCTGAGAATTCCGTCGGCGCCCATGGCGGCAAGTTCGCGGCCGAGCGCAATTACTTCAGCAGTGTTGTATCCACCGGCACCGGCGAGAACGGGAACTTGGCCTTTCGCCTCGTCGAGGGTGATGTCAACGACTTTCACATGCTCTTCGTGCGAAAGCGTGGGACTTTCGCCGGTGGTGCCGCAGGGCACCAGGAAATTTATGCCGTGCTCAATTTGGCGGCGGACTAATCCGCGAAGAGTTTTTTCGTCGAGCGAGCCATCGGGCCGAAATGGTGTTACGAGTGCTGTTCCGCATCCAGTAAACATTGTTGCCTCCATTCGTTTGCCGCTGAAAATTGTTGCGTTTTTTTCTCAGCCAAATAAAACATCACTAAATTCATAAACTCCGCGGCGGCCCATGGCCCATTTTGCGGCGAGCAGAGCGCCGCGAGCGAAGCCTTCGCGATTGCGCGCGGTGTGGCGCACAGTGATCGTATCCGACTGCGAATCGAAACCAATTTCATGTTCGCCGGGATGGCTGCCTGCACGCGAAGAACTAACGCTGATCGGACGCTTGTAGCCGGCCTGCTGCATTCCTTCGACCAGCTGGAGCAACGTGCCGCTGGGCGCGTCCTTTTTT
The DNA here is from genome assembly GCA_036513735.1 of Candidatus Acidiferrales bacterium. Taxonomy (GTDB): domain Bacteria; phylum Acidobacteriota; class Terriglobia; order Acidiferrales; family UBA7541; genus DASTCZ01. The sequence continues at coordinate 2,484 of DATBYL010000245.1, read as the reverse complement.
GCAGAATGATGAAGTTCCCAAGCCCACGCGCCGAAATCGGGTTGCGCTTCGAGCAGGCGCGCGGCTTCGTTCACCACGCGCGTGAAAATATTTACGCCGACGCTAAAATTGCGGCTCCATACGAGAGAAACTCCAGCGAGTTCCACGGCTTTGCGCACACGCGGAAGTTCGGAATGCCATCCAGTGGTGCCGCAGACAATATTTACTCCGGCGGCAGCGAGGCGCTCGATATTGGTTGGCGCTGCGGACGGCTGGGAAAATTCAATGGCTACTTGCGCGCCATTCAGTGATTCGCGCGTGAGTGGCGTGGCGTTCGAGTTGGTTTTCGAGTCGAAGCGGGCGCAGACCGTGAAGCCCGCGGCCGGCGCGAGCACTTCGATCATGTGGCCCATTTTCCCGTAGCCAATGAGTGCGAGATTCATCGGGCGATCGCTTTCACTTTTTCAACTTCTTTCACTAGTTCAATTACATCAAATACTTCCGGATCGGGTTCCGCGAAAAACTCTTCGTGCAGAAGTTGAGCGGCGCGTGTGGCGTCGGATTCAGCAACCACGAAGCTGACGTTCAATCGCGATGCGCCTTGGGAAATCATGCGGACAGGAATTTCATTGAGAGCGCCGAAAACGCGGGCGGCTACTCGTGGCGTGGAGCGCAGATTATCGCCGACCACACAGACAATTGCCTGGCCGGATTCGGTGGAGATGTCCGCGTAAGGACGTACTTCGTCGCAGATGGCTTCGAGGTGACGGCCGTCGTCAATTGTGAGCGAGACGCTGATTTCAGATGTGGCTAACATGTCCACCGGAGTTTCATAACGGTCGAACACTTCAAAAATATTTTTCAGGAAACCGTGGGCCATCAACATACGCGTGGAGCGAATATCCACAACGGTGATGCCGCGTTTACAGGCGACGCATTTGATTACGCTCGTTGAAGGAACGCGATCCGCGACGATGCGAGTGCCTGCGCCATCGGGCCGGCGCGAATTCAGCACGCGCACGGGAATATTTTTTTCCATTGCGGGCAACAGCGTGGCTGGATGCAAAACTTTCGCGCCGAAATATGCCAGCTCGGCGGCTTCGCTGAAAGAAAGCATTTTGATGCGCAGCGCTTCGGGAACAAGGCGCGGATCGCAGGTCAGCATGCCGTCGACGTCCGTCCAAATTTGAATTTCATTTGCGCTTAGCGCGGCGCCTGCGATGGCGGCGGAAAAATCTGAGCCTCCGCGGCCGAGAGTAGTGGTGGTTCCCTGTTCGGTTGCTCCGACGTATCCCGCCATCACCGGAACGGATTGCGGCGGAAGCGATTGCACCGCGTTCGCAATTCGCGAATAAGTTTCCTTTGCCAGCGGAGTGGCGCGAGTGTGGCGCGCGTCGGTGACGATAAGTTGGCGCGCGTCGAAGTGATGTGCGTTCATGCAGGCGTGCTTCAGAACGAGAGTGACTATTTGACTGGAGAGGCGCTCGCCGAAGCTGGCGAGGTCATCGGCGTTGACCGGATCGACGGTGCGCGCGGCGGCGATGCGGTCGATCAGCGCTGAAAGCGCGCGGAAATGTGTTTCAAGGATTTCTTCGAGAGCGACGCGATTGATCGCGCCCACCGCGGGCGCGGATTCGCGGAGATGATATTCGCGAAGGCGTGCGAGTCTGGTGTGGGCGTCATCCGTATGCGCTTCAGCTGCTGCGTGGCCGATGGCGATTAGTTCGTTTGTAGTTTTGCCCATCGCGGAGACGACGATGAACGGAGATTCGCTGCGGCGCGCGCTGATGATGCTGGCGACGCGCGTCAACGCTTGGGCCGATTCGAGAGAGGTCCCGCCAAATTTCATTACGATCATGATGAAATTCCTGACGATGTGGATTGGAGTTGTTTGACCATGCCCATGTAAATTTCCACGGCGTCGCGCAAATCTTTTTTTGCCACATGCTCTTTGGAAGTGTGCGCCACGTGAATCGTGCCGGGGCCGATTAGAAATGGTGTGCCCCACGCGCCAGCAAACGCTGGAATATCCGTGGTGAATGCGGCAACAGTCGTTTGGTAGCCATCGAGCGAGCCTAGCCGGACCGCCGGAATGCAGAGAACTTCTTCGGCTTCGACGCGGCGGGCGCAAATTTTTGTGACGGCTTGCTTGAGCGGCGCGGGATCATCGACTAAGCGAATTAATATTTCCGCGCGGGCGTAATCGGGAATCACGTTTGGCGCGCGTCCGCCTTCAATGGTGCCGATATTTAATGTGGACGCGCCGAGCAGCGGATCGGACGGCATGGCCATGCGGCGCAGATCGTGCAGAACGTCGAGCAATTTTTCGATGGCGGATTCGCCCAGCTCGGGATACGCGGAATGCGCCATGCGCCCGCGAGCGGTAATTTGATAACGCAGAGAGCCCTTCGATCCCAGCGCGAGGCGATTTTCGGTAGGCTCTCCATTAATGATGTAGCGCGCGCCGCGCGAAATTTTCGCGGCGGCCAGGGCACCGGCGCTGTT
>DATBYL010000244.1:0-5249 GCA_036513735.1 Candidatus Acidiferrales bacterium | reverse complement strand
GGTGTGATTCGTCCTGCGACGAGCATTGTGCAAGTGGCGAAACTGATTTCGCCTGTGATGTTGGTGGAAATTGAGGCGGAAGCGATTTTAGCGCCGTAAGTTTTGAGGCACGAGCAAAGAGCACCGACAGGAATGTCGGTGCTACCTGATCGATCCACCTTCATAAAATAAATCTTGGAGCACTTGACAGAGAAACTGTTCTGGTGTATTTAACCGATAGGTTAAATACGATATGAATTCGGATCGATTGAGTGTGACATTTGCGGCGCTGGCGGATCCTACGCGGCGGGCGATATTGGCGCGGCTGATTTCGGGGGAAATTTCGGTAACGGAGTTGGCGGAACCGTTTCGGATGAGTTTGCCGGCGGTGTCAAAACATTTGAAAGTTTTGGAGCGCGCGGGATTGATTGCACGGAGTAGGGAGGCGCAGTGGAGGCCGTGTCAGTTGAATGCAGGGCCGCTGAAGGAAGTGGCGGATTGGATGGAGCATTACCGAAAATTTTACGAGCAGAGTTTCGATCGGTTGGAGATTTATTTGCGCGGGCTGAAGGCGGAAAAAGGATCAAAAGATTTAACGCAGAGAAAACAGCAGAGGAAAACGCAGAGGGACGCAGAGGAAAACAAAAATGTCCGAGCGAAACGCAAAAAGTAACGTGGGAGAACATGGAGTTGGGCGAGTGCTTGCGATGACGCGAGTGTTTGATGCGCCGAGGAAAGCTGTGTTCGCGGCGTGGATTGATCCGAAGCAGGTGGCGCAGTGGTGGGGGCCGACGGGATTTACGAGTCCAGTTTGCGAATTGGATGCGCGGCCGGGCGGCGCGATCTTGATTCATATGCGCGGGCCGGACGGGACGATTTATCCGATGAGCGGAGTTTACAAAGAAGTTGTTCCACCGGAGCGGATTGTGTTCACGGCTAGTGCGCTGGATAAAGATGGGAAGGCGATGTTTGAGAATTTGAACACGGTGATTTTTTCCGAGCGCGATGGAAAGACAACCGTGACGTTGCGAGTGGAAGTTGTGAAGTCGTCTGCGGTGGCGGAACAGTACTTAGCGGGTATGGAGATCGGTTGGAAGCTGTCGCTGGATCGACTGGACGCATTTGTGACGAAAAACTGAAGCGCGCTTTTTGCGAATTCATGTTCGATGCATGGAGAAAATATGAACGAGAAAATGAAAGACGCCGCCAGCACGGCAGATCGCGAAATTGTAATCACGCGGGTGTTTGACGCGCCGCGCGAATTGGTGTTTGAAGCGTGGACGAAACCGGAACATTTAATCCATTGGTGGGGACCGAACGGATTTACGACTTCGATTCAGGAGATGGATGTGCGTCCGGGAGGCACGTGGCGAGTGGTGATGCGCGGACCGGACGGACGAGACTACAAAAATCACATTGTTTTTATCGAAGTGGTGAAACCGGAGCGGCTTGTTTACAAACATGTTCCGGAAGTTGGAACCGAGCCGGGGACGCATGAATCGACCGTGACGTTCGTGGAGCGCGGAGGAAAGACAGAAGTTACGATGCGGATGTTGTTTGCTTCGGCCGCGGCGCGCGAGTTCGTGGTGAAAACTTACAACGCGATTGCAGGTGGGAATCAGACGCTGGGGAGGCTGGGCGAATATTTGAAGACCATGGATGGAATGCGGGAGGGATGAGCGAGAAGAATACCGGGCAGCTGGCGCATCAAACTCCCATAGATTCGTCGATGAGACGTTGAATGGAGGATTGATGAGAATCGCGGCAATGATCGCGCGGATTTTGATGGGGCTGACGTTTCTTGTTTTCGGATTGAATGGGTTCCTGCATTTTATTCCGTCGGGACCGATGCCGACGGGGCCGGCCGGCGAGTTTACCGACGCGATTGTGAAGTCGCACTTTTTTATGATGGTTGCGGTGGTGCAAATTGTGGGCGGAGTGCTTCTACTGGTGAATCGTTTTGTGCCGCTGGCTCTGGTGATTCTTGGGCCGGTGATCGTGAACATATTTTTCTTTCATCTATTAATGTTGCCGAGCGGGTTGCCGCAGGCGATTGTTGTTGTAATTCTGTGGACGATTGTGGCGATTCGCGAGAAGCAATATTTGTCGGGGATATTTGTGCAGCGGGGGGCGTGAGTTCGGAAAAGCCTCAGGGCCCCGGCGGAAATCACCGGGCACCCTGAGCTACAGGTTCAATTTAATAGCGGACGCGGACGCGATATTTCAGAACTGACGTGCTGTCCTTTGGAACGGGAACGTTGAATTGTGCGGCGAAGGCGGCGGTCTTCTTTGCGGGAAATGTGGAGCTGAGCATGTCCCAATCGCCGCCGAGCGGCTCGTTCACTTCGATTGTTACCGGCGTTTCCTTGTGGTTCCGCAGAGTGACTTCGTATTCCATTTCGTAAGTGTGATTATCAATTTTCTTGTAGTCGATTTGTTTGTGTTCGGCGACCACGTCGAACGCGTTGCCGATGTGAATGCTGACCTGTTCGTCCTTTGGTGTGTGGCTAATATTATCTTCGCCGATGAAAAGGATGCCGCCGTGCGAGTCGGCTTGATAGACGCGGACCGTTCCCGCGGGTAACGGCATGCCGAGTCCGGTTTTTTCTTCGTTTTTAAATTTGTAGTAGACGAGGACGGCATCTTTCATGGCAGAGCCGGGCGACATTGCGCTGCGGTAGTAATAGGAATTGCCGTTGACGATGAAATGTTTTTCGACAGGGAAGCGGGAAGCGTTCAGCAGGCTGAGTTGTTTTGTTTCTTTGTCGAAAATGCTGGTGCGGCGATTCAGCGTATATAAATGATACTCGGAGAAGCTTTCCTGCTGCATTGGAGGTGGGGCAGCTGGCATCGCCATTGCTTTGCCCAAGCCTGCCATAACCGCCGTTTGCGCGTAAACGCGATTCAGTTCTCCAGCCACAAGTTGCAACTTCGCATTTTTAAATGCCGCGCCACTGTTGTTTGCCATTGTCACCCAGCCATCGAGATCTGCGTTGGTTTCGTCGCGCGTTACCGTCATCACGTAATCGGTGCTCCAGGAAACATTATTGGCGAGGTAGGAGGCTTCGATTTTCTGGCGGCGCGCGCCGGAATTATTCAGCAGCCAGACTAAAGTTGGGCGGCTGTAAAGATTATCGGGTAGCGAAGAAAATCGGTAGCTGCCAGCGGACATTCCGGTGACGATGTCGTTGCCAATTTTCCAAACGGGCGCGCCATTATTATTTGCGAGCAACGTGGCTTTGGTTTCTTCCCATTCGGTGGAACCATTTTTCTGAACGGCGCGCATCAGAGTGACTTCGCGGCCGACATATTTATCGAGAACTTTATTGGCGTCCAGCAAATCGTATTCGTAATTTTGTTCGAGGACGCTTAATTTTTCCGGTTCGGCTATCGAACGGAAGTGAACGGTGGCGGGCATGATGGTGGAGGCGATGTCCATAAAGCGAAGTTGGAAATCGCCGGAGGGAAGCGCGACGTCGCGCGTATCGCGAACGAGCGCGATGTTGGAATTGTAAACGGTGACGGCGAGATCTGTTTGATCGTTCATAGTGGTTTCGTGCGCGGCGGATTGTGCGGCAGAGCTAGGCGCATTTTGTGCGGCTTGGACGGACGTGGAGTGGTGCGTCATCGCTAATCCGACGCAAGATAACGTCGCGATAAGCGCGATTGCTGGTAGAGTTTTTCGTGTGCGGATTTTCATGTGAGTTCTCCTTGGTGGAGCTGAGAATATCGCGAATTTGCTAGCTAGCCCGAAGCCGTCCGTTAATGTAATGCCGCAGACGGCGGGAAAGTTCCCGGCGATGCGGTGATGCGTTCATAGGATTAGACTCCGCAAATGGATTTTGCGATTACCGCGGCGGCGAAGTAATATCGTGAGGTCTTGATAGCACGGGGAGGGAAGAATCATGAAGAATTTTCGCTCGTCATTTTCGAGATTTGGAGTGCTGTTTGCGACCGGCGTAGTTGCGATCGGCGTGGTGGCCGCGCCGCACGCGCGGAACGGTGGCACGAATCCGGCGGCGGAACCAGTGTTGAAGGGCGAAGCCGCGTTTGGCGATTGGCGCGTGGATCATCCGGGCGTGATGCGTTTGATTACCGCCGCGGATTTGCCGAAGCCGTATGCGTCCGCTTCCGCGCGAAATCAGCCGAGAGTTGTGCCGCAGCCGGAAGGCGCGTGGCCGCAAGTGTTGCCGGGATTCAAAATCGAACGGCTGGCGACGGGAATTAAAAATCCGCGGCTGCTTCGCACGGCGCCGAATGGAGATATTTTTATCGCCGACAGCGGAGCGAATCAAATTTTGGTGATGCACGGAGTTGGGCAGGGAAGCGGGACGATCGCGCCGCAGGTTTTTGCGACCGGACTTGAACAGCCGTTTGGAATCGCGTTTTATCCGCCGGGGCCAAATCCGAAATATATTTATATTGGGAACACGGGATCGGTGGTGCGGTTTCCGTATGCGAATGGAGATTTGAAAGCGAGCGGGCCTTCGGAAATGATCGTGAACAATATTCCTTCCGGCGGACGGCTGACGGGCGGAGGGCACTGGACGCGCGACGTGATTTTTTCCGCGGACGGAAAGAAAATGTTCGTGTCAGTGGGATCGCATTCCAATGTGACAGATGACGCGCAGGAAGTGCGGCGCGCGGACATTCTGGAATTTAATCCGGATGGAACCAGCGAAAGAATTTATGCGTCGGGAATTCGCAATCCTGTTGGGATTACATTTAATCCGGCGACCGGAGTTATGTGGGCTTCCGTGAACGAGCGCGATGAGATCGGCGACAATTTGCCTCCGGACTATATTACGCACGTGCAAGAGGGCGGGTTCTACGGATGGCCGTGGTATTACATCGGACCGAACGAGGATCCGCGGCTGGCGGGGAAGCATCCGGAATTGAAGAGCAAAGTGATTGTGCCGGACGTGCTGGTGCAACCGCATTCGGCGTCGTTGGAAATGACTTTCTATACCGGAAATCAATTTCCGGCGGAGTATCGCGGCGATGCGTTTGCGGCGGAACACGGTTCGTGGAACAGAGACAAGCGCACGGGGTACAAAATTATTCGCGTGCCGATGAAAAATGGAAAAGCTACGGGCGAGTATGAGGATTTCGTCACCGGATTTGTGGCGGCGGATGAAAATGTTTGGGGACGTCCGGTGGGCGTGACGGTTGCAGCGGATGGATCGCTGATTTTTTCGGACGATGGGTCGAACAGCATTTGGCGCGTGAGTTACACGGGAGATAAGCAGCCGGCCGCGAAGACGAAATAG
>DATBYL010000243.1:0-11756 GCA_036513735.1 Candidatus Acidiferrales bacterium | reverse complement strand
CATATGAAATTGAATTATTTTTTAACGAGCATAATGACGCGACGGATCTGGCGATTTCGGAGGCGATGGCGTGCCACACGTGCGCGGGCGCTCAGGATTGCGAGCGGTTCGTGGAAACGCGCGCGGCTACGGTGCTCTCGTTGAATGAGAATAAGGCGACGGACACGCTGGGAGTGCTGGGCGATATTATTCGCTACATGGGAAGAATGCCGGGGCAGCGCACGTTGATTATGGCGTCGGCTGGATTTTTTTCGCTGGGCGAAAGAGTGCAGCACGCGCAGGACAAAATGATTGACGCCGCGATTCACAACGGAATCACGATTAATACGCTGGACGCGAAGGGATTGACCGCGGGTTTTGATCCGTCGGATATGAGCGGTGGAAACGGCGAACAAATGATGGCCCGCCAATCGGGAAACGGATACGCGGGGATGCTGGCCGATGAAGAGCATGAAGTGTCAAACGATCCGATGGCGGCGATTGCGTATGGCACCGGCGGAAAATTCTTTCACGATAATAACGATATGGTTGGCGGAGTGCGTCAACTGGCCGAGTCGCCTGAAGTTTCTTACGTGCTGGGATTTTCGCCGGAGGAAATAAAAGACAACGGCGTGTTTCACAATTTGAAAGTGAAAGTTCCCGGCCAGCATGACTTGCGGATTGCCGCGCGGCCGGGATATTTTGCGCTCTCCAAGCAGGAGGCTGCGCCGGGAGTGAAATTTCAGAAATTAAATAAGGAAGTGATGGCGCCGGACACGATTTCGGAAATTAGCACAGAGGTGACCACGAATTCCGGCGTGCTGGCCACGGGCGAACCGGCGCTGCGAGTTTCGGTGCATGTGCCGGGGCATTCGATGCAATTCAAAAAAGAAAATAAGCGGCACAACGAGCGGATTATTTTTGTGACCGCGCTTTTTGACATGCAGGATCATTATCTGGCGGGCAGCGAAGTGGTGATGGACATGAAATTATTGGACGCGACGCATATCAACATTGCGCGAGACGGTGTTGACTCGAAGTCCACGCTGCAAGCGCCCTCGGGGACGTATCGGCTGCGGCAAGTTGTTCAGGAAGTGGTGGGCGGAAAACTTTCGGCGATTAGCCGCACAGTTGAGATTCGATAAAACTTCGCAGGTTGTGAAACTTTCCGCTTGATGCCGCATCTCATTCAATTGCGTTCGGGCTATCGGGTAAATCTGGGCTGCTTCCTTGACACTTGATAGCTCGCCGCCTACAATTCTCGGCTTACTATTGGTTTATAAGGGTGATTCTTTATGGCAAGCAGTGGGGCCCATGCTATGGATAAAAAACGACAAGAAACTTATAAGAAGAAATTGCAGGTGAAGCGGGAGGATCTGGTCCGCAACATTGCGCGTGTGGAAGAAGAAGGACGCGCGGCGGATGTGGATACCACCGTGGACCTGGCAGACAAGGCAGCAAATTCCTACACCAAGGAATTTCTGTTTGGACAAACTAGCGCCGAGCGCGCATTTCTGCAACTGATTGACGAATCGCTGAAGCGCATCAAGTCCGGCGAGTACGGACAGTGCGCGAATTGCGAAGAGGAAATTAATCAGAAGCGTTTGGAAGCGGTGCCCTGGGCGAAATATTGCATCGCGTGCCAGGAAAAGCAGGAACGCGGCCAACTGTAAGGCCGTCCCTCGCCGGCTGATTTGACATATCAATAACATCGCCAGAGGATTACACTGAAAGCCTGTCGTGTCGTTCGGCCGCGCTTCCGGTGTGGCTGTCCTCTCGGCGCTGCGAAATGCCTGCGACGCTCTCGCCTCGGTCGTCTTTCCCGCGCCGTGCTTGATTTGCGCCTTGACCCTGGATACGGCCAGCCGGGTTCCAATTTGCACAAAATGTCTTTCGTCATTTGAGAAAATTTCCGGGCCGCTTTGCGTTTGTTGCGGACGGCCGATTATTTCTCCGGTTGCCGTTGATTTTCTGGTGGCGCAATGCAGGTTATGCCGCGCGAAAACTTTTGGATTTGATTCTGCGCGGAGCTTCGCGCTTTACAACGAGTCCATGGTGCGCGCGATACTTTTGCTGAAGCATCAAGGAGTAGGGCCGCTGGGAGTGTGGTTCGCGGATCGCCTGAACGAACTTGTTACGCGCACGCCGGAATGCGCGAACGTTGATGTGATTGTGCCGGTGCCGATGCATCCCACGCGTCTGCGTGAACGTGGATACAATCAGGCGGAGTTGATCGCGCAGCCGCTGGCACGTCGCATGAAATTGCGCGTAAAGCCATTTCTGCTGGTGAGGACGAAGCCGCGTCCCGATAAACTTCGGATGACGCGGCACGAGCGCTGGGCCACTGTTAAGGGCGCTTACGTTGCACGCGAAGGCATCCGAGTTGACAAGCTGCACATCCTACTGGTAGATGATGTAATGACGACTGGCGCGACGCTTGACGCATGTTCGAGGGCGTTGCGCAAAGCCGGAGCCGCTCGAGTGACGGCTTTGACCGTAGCCCGCTCAGTTCCAAACTGGATGGCAACGGAAGATGCGTTCGAGCAGCCGGGAGTGCTTGGAGCATGAGCACCGGAGGCCAACCTGTCCATCGTCCCTGGCGCACCGCCAGAGGTGGCGCGGCTGTGCCCGAATCAACTGCACGTTTGGCCGCCCGCCAGCATCGATGCCCCGCAGTAATGCAAGAGCCGGTTCTCGTTCTGAACGCAACGTTTGAACCGATCAATGTGACGGCTGTGCGGCGTGCGCTGGTTTTGTTATTGAAGGGTGTGGCGCAGGCGGAAGAATCCAACACTACGCAAGTTCATACGACATCGAAATCTGTGCAGGTGCCCTCTGTAATTCGGTTGCTGGCATACAGACATATTCCTCAGCAGACGCGCGCGCTTTCTCGCAAGAATATTTTGCTACGCGATCACAACACATGTCAGTTCTGCGGACGCACATTTCCTGCGTCAGAACTTACGCTGGATCATGTGATGCCGCGTTCGCGCGGCGGAAGATCGTCCTGGGAAAATTTGGTGGCGTGCTGCTACGCGTGCAATAACAGCAAAGGCGATCGCACGCCGGAAGAAGCTGGAATTGAGCTTTCGCGCAGACCGCGGCCTTTCACGCTGCATACTTCGCGGCAACTGATGCGATTGATTGGCCACAAGGATGAGAAGTGGCGTAAGTATTTGTTTTACTGATATTTACGCGCTGCCCGGCGCGCCCATTTGTCACGTCTTCAGATAAGTGCAACCCGTGGACGGGAAACGCATCTAAGTATTTAACACCACTTCTAGGACACACCCCGGGAAGCAGTCTTGTCACAAGCAAGGCTGCTTCTCTTATTTTGCGGCGAAATTTTCCAGCTGATTAAATTCCTTGCAGAACTACTGACGTAGAGCCACGCGCAGTCCACGGCGCCAACTTTCCGCAAGTCCTACGCGAGCAACTTCAATCTCATTTGAGAGATGGCGCAGGATTACGGTCGTGGCGGGATGAAATCGAATTGCCGGAGCCACTAGAAATAACAGAGGCGGTTCGGAGAGAAGTTTGACGCCCGGAAAATATCCGTAGCGCTGAATGTCGTCTTGCTGCTGATGGCAACGCACGCGGAGCCAGTAGTCGGCGGCTTGCAGAACCAGATGAATATCTTCATTCGCTTTTAATTCCAAAATTGCCAGACGGCCGCCGCGAGTTACGCCGAGCAGATCGACCACGCCGCGATCTCCCGCGGTGAATGCGGGAACTTGCGTGTAAAGGAAACGCGGATCGAGGCGCGCGTCAATGCGGGAAGGATCGTCGAACACTTGCGATTCCAGCCAGCGTTCCGGCTGCATGCGATATTGCACGTGCGCGGTATCCCGCGCGGCGGGATGGCGGTAAGTATCGAGCTTGCGGACGAGTTGCTCTAGCTCGTGCTGGCGGTCATGAGTTAACGCGCGGCGATGGTCGCCTAATCCGAAAAAGATTGTAGCGTTTTGCCAGCGCGCGAAATCGGCGCCACGAAATCTCAGAGCTACTTCGCGTGTTCCCGGGACAACGCTTGCGGTAATTGCGTCTGGGGCGAGTTTCCGCACCGCGTCAATTTCCGGCGCGGCTTCGGCGAGAATGCCTTCCACTTCGCGGCGCGCCGTCAGCCACGTCACAACATTTCCTAATTCTTTTGCGTCCACGCGGCGCGCGCGGCCGAGAGCTAAATTCAATTCATAAAATTCAATTTTTGTTGCAGGGGCAAGCGCGCCGGCGCGATGTGCAACTAGTTTTCCCGTAGCCGGTGGCATGAAGAGACGCAGGCCGTGTACGCGCCCGATTTTTGCGCGCGCTCGCGCATTTTCCAGCCACAGAAGGCCGAACGTGAGCATGTCGTCAATCGCGGCGGCGCTTTCATCCGGTGACGCTGCGAGCACGGCCCAGTGCCCGTCACGCGTTTTCAGAAGTCCGCGTGTGTATCTTGACGAGAGAGAGTTCTTCAGGTCGGCTGACGTGCTGAGGGAAATAATTTCTTCGTCGACGAATTGTTCGCGTAACATTTCTGCGAAACGTTCGAGGAATTTTTCGCGCGTCAATTGAGTGGAGGCGCGCTCGCCGGATACTGCAAATTCCAAACGGTCGGGTTTGTTGCGTCCAAAATGTTCGACCTCTAATTGCAGTAATGATGGAGCTTGTTCGGAAATGCGGAGCACTCGGCGCGCCAGTGTGCGATCCGGACTCCATAAATGAAGAAGCGTGCCGCGGCCTTGCGCTCGAATTTCGTATTCAAAACTGGCGAGCGAGGCGAGGCGCACGCCGTTTTCACGCACCTCGACGGGCCCCGCCGCTACCAGCGCGGCGAGCGATTGTTCGATTTCAGACGCGTCAACTATTTCGGGCATTTGAGCCATTGCGCGTTGTGCGGAAAATATGCGAGCTAAAATCCGAGCTACTGCAGGCGCAAACCGGTGATGGTAAATATCGGTGGAACTTGATTCCATCCATCGGGAATCGTTTCAAAATTAAGTTGGAAGGCGCGCTTGTCGAGCGATTGCAGCGGGCGTTCCTTCGATCCAAACATTCTTTGTTTTTCGCGAAGAATTACATTTTGCGAAAGATCGTGAAATTCCATGGAAACTTCCATTTCGAGCACAGTGCGCGGGCCGTTATTGGAAACGACGCCGGCGACAATCGTAACCTGCTGATTCAGAAAATTTGTCGTGCGGCTCAAATCAAAGCTTCCGAAGTCAATTTGCGAAGCGTAGGCTTGCTCTGCCGCACCCATGGGAAGCGGAGCCGCTGCCACGGCGGGCCTATCGCTGGTTTTCTCAATCCAAAAATACGCGCCGCCCGCGATGATCAGCACGATGATCAAACCCGCAAGTAGCGCGAAGCCGAATTGATGCCCGGTTTCTTTTTGGCCGAGTTGCGGCTCGTCTTGAATTTCACTCATACAATTATTCCTAGAATCGCGAAAACTTTTCCGATCGTCAACGGCCAAACGTCAATCGCTGCACCAACACTTCCGGCAGTTTCGCCTCGCGCATCCGCGCCTGCACCGCGGGAATATCATATGGCACGCGCCAGAATTCTGTCACGTGATGGCCCATATCGGCGATGGCAAATCCCGCGCGTGGATCGCCGTCGCGCGGCTGGCCGATGGAGCCGGGATTCAGCAAGTAGCGCGTGCCTTCTTCCAACTGCAGCGCGGAAAAATTTGCGCCCGGCGGCGGCTTCATCTGAATCACTTCGAGTTGTGTGCCGCGATAGGAAAAGCCGCCCTGAAAATGAGTGTGGCCAAAAAAAGTTACCGAGCGCGGCGATTCCACCAGACCGTCCAGCGCCTGCGTGGGCGCGAAAACGTATTCGTCCTCATCGGCAACCGCGCCGTGGACGATTGCCAGATCGCTCACGATCACCGGACCCATCGGCAGGTCAGTCAGAAGTTGCAAATTTTCCGGGCGCAATTGTGAAGTCGTCCATTCCGCGGCGATACGCGCGACGGGATTGAAATCGGAGGCGTCCGTTATTCCGCACGCGGCTTTGTCGTGATTTCCGCGAATCATGATTGGATTCAGCGTTCGCACAAGATCCAGCGCTTCATTTGGATCAGGTCCGTAGCCGACGACATCTCCCAAACAAAGCGCGCGATCCCAGCGCCCTTCGACGGCGGCGATTGCCGCCTGCAGCGCGGTTACATTGGCGTGGATGTCAGAAAGAATCAGAAAGCGCAATCAGTGTCCCCAGGGTCGGTTGATTATAGACGAAGCGCCGCAAGCGCCAAAACGATTCAAAAGGTTCTGATTCACGTAAATGACAGTAAATTAATATTCGCGCGACGGAACATTTCCCGAATCTATTCGTCTTATATACAGGACAGGAATTTCGGCGAAGATTCTTTAGTCCTGTTCCAGTTGACGAAAACAAGATCCGGTGAAGAAAAAAGCCCCGCGGCGGCGACCGCGGGGCCACGAGACAAGGACTTCACCGGCTGTGCGCTCAGGAGGTCTGTGTCTCACGGCGAGACTACGCGCCGTGCCGCAGGCCTGTCAACTTTTCTTTCGCCCGCAAAGTGTTGTGGCAAGGTCACGTCCCAATTCCAAGAGGAGGGCAGAGCTATGCGAAAAAATGGTTGGAAGTCCGTAGTAGCGGTGTTGGCGTTGGTAATGATGGTTTCTCCGGCATTTGCGAAACCGATCTCAAGAGTGATCACGATGGCGGCCGATCAGAAAATTGCCGGCAAACAACTGAATCACGACGACTATACATTCGTTGTGGATGATACGAAGCTGGTCGTCGAACTTCATCACAAAGTAGTCGCCGAAGTTACCGGCAAGTGGGAACCGCGCGATCGCAAGTACGACGGCAATACTGTGGTTAGCGGTGCTGATGGGCAGATACTCGAAGTCCGTTTTTCGGGCGAAAAGCGGGCTTTTGTTATCGGTTCAATGTGATCCGGTTAAATCCGCAACATATTTAGACCTGGTTTAGACCTGGCGATCCAATTCTCCGGCATCGGAAGCGGAGACAGTTTATGTCCCGCTTCCGGCACCGGAACCCGAAATGATGTTCCAAACCGAGATTATTTATTATTTCGCAACGAAACATATTTCACTCCGCACCCGTCTAACGTTTAGAGCGGAATGACAGGCAAATGTGCCGACGCTCTGATTTAGCAGGCGAAAAGCGAGTTCCGGTGAAGAAAAAAGCCCCGCGGCGGTAACCGCGAGGCTTGTGCACAATGACTTCACCGGTTTTGGGCTCAGCAGGTCAATGTGTCTCGGCGAGACTATCGCCGACCCGCAGGCCTGTCAACTTTTCTTTCGCCCGCAATCGAAAATCAATGTTGAAAATCACGTTCCCAAAATCGGAAGGAGAGTAATGACATGCGAAATAATGGTTTGAAGTCCCTAATTGCAGTAGCGGCGCTAGCGATGCTGGTAACTCCGGCATTCGCGAAACCGGAAACCCGAATCATCACCATCGACGGCGTCGACAAAATTGCCGGTAAAGAACTGAAGAATGATGTCTTCACGTTTAAGGTGGATGACACAAAATTGGTGGTCGTGAAGGGCAGCCACGTCGTCGCGGAAGCTACCGGACGTTGGGAACCGCGCGATAAGAAATACGACACCGATACCGTGATCACCGACTCGAACGGACAAATTCAGGAACTCCGGTTCGCCGGCGAGAAGCGTGCATTCGTCATCAGCGGAATGTAACTGATTTGCGTTCGTGAATTCTCCGCACCGAACTAATTTCTAATCGATTGCGAGCTGAAGCGGGCTGACACCTCCCGCTTCGACTCGCAATTTTTTTCTTCTGTTAGCGGATCAACATGCAATCGCCGTAGCTGTAAAAGCGGTAGTTCGCCGCGATTGCGTGGCGATACGCGCGCAGAGTTAAATCGAGTCCGGCGAATGCCGCGATCATTGCCAATAGAGTGGATCGCGGAAGATGGAAATTCGTCAGCACTTGATCCACCACGCGAAATTCATGCCCCGGGTAAATGAAAATGTCCGCTTCGGCGGTGCCGGCGCAAATTAATGTGTTTGCGTCTGAGGCGGAAGCTTTTCGCGCTGCGTCCTCCAGTGCACGCACTACGGTAGTGCCGATAGCCAGCACTGGACGGCCGCTCTTTTTAGCGGACGAAATTTTGCTTACGGTATCTTCGGGGATTTCGTAGGACTCGGTGTGAATTGCGTGGCGCTCGATTTCTTCTTCGTGAATCGGCTGAAACGTTCCGAGGCCGACATTTAATGTGACTTCGCAAATCTCAGCGCCGCGTGCGCGCAATTTTTCGAGGATTGAATCTGTGAAATGCAGTCCAGCGGTGGGGGCAGCCACCGCGCTTCCGCGCCGCGCGAAAACGGTCTGATAGCGGAGCCGGTCTTCCGCTTCATCGCTGCGGCGAATGTAGGGCGGCAGAGGAACGTGGCCGAGGCGCTCGATGATTTGTTGCACCGTGTCTGCTGAATCGTTTCGCGGGTTGCTAAATTTCAGTTGGCGAAGACCGAGTTCGCCTCTGGCAACCACTTCGGCCTTAAGCTCGCCTTCTCCAAATAAAATACATTCGCCGACGCGCACTTTTCGTCCGGGCCGCACCAGCGCTTCCCACAAATCGCCTTCGACGTTGCGCGTGAGAAGAACTTCGATCACCGAGCTCAAATATTCGCCGCGATCGAGCGCCTGTTTTCCGGCGGGCTCGCTCCTATCGCCTCGGCGGCGCCCGAACAGGCGCGCGGGAATTACGCGGGCATTGTTGACGACCAATAGCTCGTCGCCGCGTAGCAACTCGGGTAACTCCGCGAATGCGCGATCCTCCCAACTGCACTGATGGCGTGACAGTAGCAGGAGCCGCGAAGCGTCACGCGCAGCCAACGGCTGTTGGGCGATGCGATCATCGGGAAGCTCGTATGAGAAGTCTTCTAGTTTCACGGGTATGCGCCAACAGCTTGTCGATTCTACCTGAAACAGAGCGCTCTTGGGAACGATTGGCCTAGGCCGCGAGGTGGCCGACCAACGGGAAGATGTGAATCATCGAATTCTTTGCTAAGTGATTGTTTTTATTGACCTTAACTGCAACCTAATGGCCTCCGGAAAATACTTGACAATAACACACTCATATTATATGCTTATGCTCGCAAAATTGGATAGCCTGAGGAGGGCAAGATGGAGAAAGATACACGCTGGGAGCCACTTCCGGGACTTGGAGTCCACGAACAAATCTCCAAACTTGTGGAGGATTTTGTCCGCATCACCGACCAGAACCTGATTCCGGCCGCTTGGGTGCCACTCATGGACCTTCCCAAGTTGCGGCCAAATTAGACAATACTGCGGGCTTAGTGCCCGGCCACAAATTATTGGAGTGAGTCGGTTATCGGTCCGCGAAATTTGTAACGCTGCGGGCCAATTTTCATCTAACGGCATTATGGATTATGGAGTGAACGATGCTACGCCTCGACAAACTAACAATTAAAGCCCAGGAAGCTTTTCAGGAAGCGCAGGAAGTTGCCGCGCGGCACGATCAACAGCAAATCGAGCCGTTGCACCTTCTCGCTGCACTGATTGCGCAGACGGATGGAGTAGTGCGTCCGCTGCTGACCCGGCTTGGCACGCCGCCGGAAGCATTGGCGAGGGATGTAGAAACTGCGCTTGGCCGATTGCCGAAAGTTTCTGGCGTCGCTTCGCAACATTTGAGTCCCGCGATTAACGAGCTGTTTGAAAAGGCTTTTGCGGAAGCCGGAAAATTTCACGACGAATATGTTTCCAACGAACATTTGCTGCTGGCCATGTCCGACATGGGCCGGGATCCCGCTGCCGAATTATTGCGGAGTCACGGCGCGAGCCACGATGCAATTCTGCAGGCGCTCGCAAGCGTGCGCGGAAGCCAGCGCGTGACATCGCCGAATCCGGAATCCACCTATCGTGCGCTGGAACAATACGGAAAAGATCTGACGGAACTTGCGCGCCGAGGGAAACTCGATCCTGTAATCGGGCGCGATTCGGAAATTCGCCGCGTGATGCAAATTCTTGCGCGCCGCACAAAAAATAATCCCGTGCTGATTGGCGAACCGGGCGTCGGCAAAACCGCCATCGCCGAAGGATTGGCGCAGCGAATTGTGTCCGGTGACGTTCCCGAAATTTTGAAGCCGAAGCGGCTTGTGGCGTTGGATCTTTCTGCGATGGTTGCCGGCGCGAAATATCGCGGAGAATTTGAAGATCGCCTGAAGGCCGTTCTGAAAGAAGTCACGGATTCGGACAGCCAGGTAATTCTTTTTATCGATGAGCTTCACACCGTTGTCGGCGCAGGCGCTGCTGAAGGTTCGATGGACGCTTCCAACATGTTGAAGCCCGCGCTGGCTCGCGGCGAACTTCGCGCGATTGGCGCCACTACGCTGAACGAATATCGAAAATATATTGAGAAGGATCCCGCGCTCGAACGCCGCTTCCAGCCCGTGCTCGTTGCTGAGCCTTCTGTTGAAGACACCATCGCGATTCTGCGCGGTCTGAAGGAACGCTACGAAGTTCATCACGGCGTGCGCATCAAGGATTCAGCAATTATTGCGGCGGCCACGCTTTCGCATCGCTACATTTGCGATCGTTTTCTGCCGGATAAAGCGATTGATCTGATTGACGAAGCGGCGGCCAGCTTGCGCATGCAAATTGATTCGCTGCCCGTGGAAATTGACGAGATCGAGCGGCGCATCATGCAACTCGAAATCGAGCGTCAGGCGCTAGTGAAGGAATCCGACGCGCACTCGAAAGCGCGGTTGGCGCAAATCGTTCAGCAGCTCGCATCGTTGCGGGAAGAATCGTCCACAAAGAAAGCGCGCTGGCAGACGGAAAAAAACGCTATCAGCGCAATCCGCAAGTTGAAGGAACAGATCGATCAGCTGAAAGCCGAAGAGCAGCGCTTCGAGCGCGCCGGAGAATTGGCGCGCGTTGCCGAAATTCGCTACGGAAAACTTTCCGCTGCCGAACGTGAATTGAAAGCCGCTCAGGATCATCTGGCGGAATTGCAAAAGAACGGCCGCATGTTGAAGGAAGAAGTCGACGAAGAAGATATCGCCGCGCTGGTCAGCAAGTGGACGGGAATTCCGGTGGGCCGTTTGCTGGAAGGTGAAGCGCAGAAACTTGTAGGCATGGAGGAGCGCCTTCGTCAGCGCGTGGTCGGTCAGGATGACGCGCTCGCCCGCGTCGCCGGCGCTATTCGACGCAGCCGCGCTGGACTTAGCGATCCGAAGCGTCCCATCGGCTCATTTATTTTCTTAGGGCCGACGGGCGTTGGAAAAACGGAACTTGCGCGTGCCCTCGCAGAATTTCTTTTCGATGACGAAAAATCCATGATTCGTTTGGACATGTCCGAATACATGGAAAAGCATTCCGTCGCGCGTTTGATTGGCGCGCCGCCAGGATACGTTGGCTATGAAGAAGGTGGCCAGCTAACCGAACAGGTGCGACGCCATCCGTACAGCGTCGTGCTGTTCGACGAAATTGAAAAAGCGCATCCAGATGTTTTCAATGTGCTGCTGCAAATTCTGGAAGATGGCCGCTTGACCGACGGCAAAGGCCGGACCGTCGATTTCCGAAATACAGTTCTGGTGATGACCAGCAACGTTGGCTCCGCCGCAATTTCCGAATTGGGCGCGACGAATCCCGATGAGGCGCGCCGAGAAGCGATGGAAGCATTGCGCGCGTCATTCCGTCCGGAATTTCTGAATCGCGTGGACGAAATCGTGATGTTCAACCCGCTGACCAAGGATCAACTTGCGCACATCGTGGATCTGCAACTTGCGCACATCGCAAAACTTCTCGTC
>DATBYL010000242.1:0-2876 GCA_036513735.1 Candidatus Acidiferrales bacterium | reverse complement strand
AAAAGGGAAGCGCCGAAATCGAATCCGTGCTGAAAAGTTTGATCGAGCGCGAGAAAATGTCGTGAGCATTTCTGAGCGATTAACGCACGTCGCAAATTTCTGCAAAAGTGTTACTCTTACTTCCTGAGGAAAGTGGTTTTCGCGGAATGATGCAAGACTGGGCTGACTGGGCACTCGATACAGCTAAATCGCGCGGCGCCACTTACGCCGACGTTCGCGTGATGGATATTCGCCATCGCGATCTTTCCACAAAAAATGGGCAGGTAGGAAATCTATCTGAGAGCCAGTCTCTCGGACTTGGCGTTCGCGCGCTTGCCGGCGGCTCGTGGGGATTTGCGGCGACAGATCGTTTGACGCGAGAGGGAATTGCAGCCTGTGCTGCTGAGGCGGTTTCGATTGCGCGAGCATCGGCGCTTGCGAAACTTCATGACGTCCACATGGTGCCCGAACAAGCGTATGTGGACACCTGGCAAAATCCATTTGTAAAAGATCCGTTCCGCGTGTCGATGGAGGCGCAGCTCGACCTACTTTTGAAGGCCGACACGGAGATGCGCAAAGTAAAAGGTGTGACGCTCGCGGAAACTTCTATGGCGTTTCGCCGCATCGATCAACTGTTTGCGTCCACAATTGGATCGCGGATTTACCAGACGCGTGTGCAATCCGGCGCGGGAATTGTTGCCACAACTTTTGCCGGCACGGAAATCCAGAAGCGGTCGTATCCAAATAGTTTCGGCGGACAGCACATGCTCGCCGGATATGAGCTTGTCGAATCACTCGATTTAGTTGGGAATGCTCAGCGCGTCGGCGAAGAAGCTGTGGCGTTGCATAGTGCGATTCAATGTCCCGAAGGCACCAAGACAATTATTTTGGATAGCTCGCAGCTCGGATTGCAGATTCACGAATCTATCGGGCATCCCATCGAGCTCGATCGCGTTTTGGGAATGGAAGCGAATTTTGCGGGCATGAGTTTTCTTACTTTGGAGAAATTGAACACGCTGAAATATGGATCGGACATTGTGAATGTTGTTGCCGATGCGCGGCTCGCGCACGGCTCCGGACTCGGCACGTTTGGATATGACGACGAAGGCGTTCCCGCGCAGTGCACGGACATTATCAAGGACGGGATGTTCCGCGGATATCTTTCCAATCGCGAAACCGCCGCGAGCATCGGACTTAATCGCAGCGGCGGCACGATGCGCACGGAAAGTTGGAATCGCCTGCCGATTATTCGCATGACGAACATCAGCATTCATCCCGGCAAATGGAAATATGAAGACCTGATTGCCGATACCGACGACGCGATTTACATGGAAACGAATCGCTCGTGGTCGATCGACGACCGGCGCTACCATTTCCAATTTTCCACGGAAATCGGCTGGGAAATTAAAGGCGGCAAAAAGGGCCGGATGATCAAGCATCCCAGCTACAGCGGCATCACCACGGAATTCTGGAATAGTTGTGACGCGATTTGTTCGCGCGATTATTGGACGCTGTGGGGCACGCCGAATTGCGGAAAAGGTCAGCCGATGCAGACGATGGGTACGGGGCATGGGGCGTCGCCCGCGCGATTTAAGAATGTGCGCGTGGGAGTTGCGTTCGCAAAATAAATAATCCATGAGCCCAGCGAAGAAAATTCGGCGTGCAGTCAGTTCAAAGAAAACGATTCGCGCAACAACCGCGCGCGATGCGATGCTTTCACAATCCGAATTGCGCCGCATCGCCGAACGCGTCTTCAAATTAAGTGAAGCCGACGAAACCGAAGTCATGATTGACGTGACTTCCGACGCGCTGACTCGTTTCGCGAATAACACGATTCACCAGAATGTCGCCGAACTTGGACTGACAATTTCCGTTCGCACAGTTTTCGACGGTCGCACCGCGCGCGCCACCACAAATCGCACCGACGACGCATCGCTCGCGCAAGTCGTGGCGGCATCATCCACAATTGCGAAAAGCCAGGCGCGCATTCCGCACATGCTGCCGATGCCCGGCCAGCAAAAGCCCCAACGCGCATCCAGATTTTTCGATTCCACCGCCGAATTCACTCCGCAAGATCGCGCCAAAGCCGTCGCGCGCGTCTGCGCCGCCGCAACGAAACGCAAACAAACCGTCGCCGGAATTTTTTCCAGCGGCGCGATGCAAACTGCGCTCGCCAATAGCCGTGGATTATTTCTGACGCACCAGCAAACCCGCGCGGAATTCTCCGTAACAGTTCTCGACGCCGATTCCTCCGGATGGCAGAAAGCAAATTCGCCGGACGTAACCAAAATATTTCCGGACGCGCTGGCCGATCGCGCAGGGGAAAAGTCCCGCGCCACAGCTAATCCGAAAGAAGTTCCGCCCGGCCGCTATACCGTAATCCTAGAACCTGCCGCAGTCCTTGATTTGGTGGGTTTCATGTTTTACGACTTCGCCGGTACCGCGATTCTCGACCAGCGCTCCTGCCTCAACAATCGCATCGGCAAAAAAGTGATGGGCGATAACATCACAATTTGGGACGACGTTTATCATCCGCTGCAAACCGGCGCGCCCTATGACGGCGAAGGAATTCCGCGCCAGAAAGTTTTGCTCGTTGACCGCGGCACGCCGAAAAATCTCGTCTATTCCCGAGCTACCGCGAAGCGCATGCCTGCCAGCATGAAAGCGAAACCCACGGGCCACGGTTTTCCTCTGCCCAATGAATACGGGGAAGCGCCCATGAATTTAGTTTTCGCCGGCGGCGAAACTTCTCTCGATAAAATGATCGCTTCCACCGATCGCGGAATTCTCGTCACGCGCCTCTGGTACATTCGCGAAGTGGATCCCTACGAAAAAGTTTTAACGGGCATGACGCGCGACGGAACGTTCCTGGTGGAAAATGGAAAACTGGCGGGGGG
>DATBYL010000241.1:0-20662 GCA_036513735.1 Candidatus Acidiferrales bacterium | reverse complement strand
CGGGGTCGAACGGTATATTCCAGATCTCCGTTAATAACGTTGGCACCGCATCTACCACCGGCACAATTACCGTGACCGACATGCTCAACAGCGCGTTTACATTTGTCAGCGGAACCGGCACGAATTGGACTTGCGCCGCCGTTTTGCAAGTGGTGACCTGCACCAACCCCGGACCGGTTGCAAATGGCTCTGCGACGGGGAATATCACTCTCACAGTGGCTGTTGGCGGCACTGCCACCGGCACTATCGCCAACACCGCAACTGTCGCGGATCCTGGCGATACTACAGACGTGGCGGACAAGTCCTCGACGGCAAATGCGAATATCGGGACGGCGAGTGGTTGCGCAGGCTTGCCTACAGGGAATGAATCTATGTTGCACGGGCAATACGCGGTTGTGCTCAACGGTTGGCAGGGTAGCGGGAATGGAACGCCGGTGGCGATTGCCGCTAGTTTTGCGGCCGACGGCACAGGAAATATCGCGACCCTGACGGGCGGGGGTGGCGGCGATCTCGATATCAATACAGCAACCGGCGGTGCCCAGCACAGCTTCATAAAACCGAGCGGGGCGGGCGTCGCCAGCACATATACGGTCGGGCCCGATGGAACGGGAGCCGGATTCCTGGGCTGCGCTGTTGTGGCTACAGGTAATCCCAACGTGACCGTTAAATTTACTTTCTCGCTGGGTGGAGTGGTTTCCGGTGTGGCCTCGAAGGGCCGCATCATCGAATTCGACGACACCACTGGCACGGGATCGCGCGCTGCCGGCGAGATGAGATTGCAGGACACGACTGCATTTTCAATGGGCAACACCACAGGTCTCCACGCAAACTATGCTTTCGGTGAAGACGGTTTCGACTCCACTGGGCATTTTGCGATTGCGGGATCCATTGTCCTGAACCCTGCGACAGGAGCTATCACGAGCGCGAACTTTGATGAAGACGACGCCGGGACTTTGCAGACCAACGTCAGCGCCACGGGGAGCATTCCTTTCACCTCGGTTTCGGCCATCGACGGACGCGCAACCCTATCCATCACTGTCGACACGTTAACCACGCATGTCGCCATTTACGAAGTTAACGCCAATGAGTTCTTCACCATAGGAACCGACACGTTCAATCTCGGCAACCCGATTATCAGCGGAAAGGCGGTTGTTTCCGCCGCTTCATACACCTCCGCGGCGATTGCGGGGAACCAGATGCTGCATCTCACAGGACAGGACACTTGCACGATCAGCAGTGTTCAGGCTCCGTGCGCATCGGCCGCCCTCGGGTTACTCAATTTCACCGCGAGTGACTCCACATCGGGAACGTTCACGGGTGATATCTACAATTATGATATTGCCGACGGCGCATCGGCGCAGAATTTCCCGTCGGCAACTCCCGGAACATTTACGCTCACAGGTTCCACAGGCCGTGTGGCCCTCGCAAATGCGGGCGGTCATGCGCCGGTTCTATATTTGGCGACTCCAGCCGCCAATACGGATCCGGTCACCGCTTTCGCCGTTGGCACGGATTCATCCGCAATTTTCGGAGCCGCGGAAGCAGGCGCAGCTTCGGCAATCACCACCAGCTCGATGGCCGGAAATTATTTCTTCAGTAATGAAGATCCGGGAGACAACACGGTGAAAAGTCAGGTGGGTGTCGCTACCATCGCAAGCAGCGGGGTGATCTCTGGCACGGCGTTCAATAGCGGACAGAGCGGTCTGAACACGAGCGGCACCGTCAACGGGACATTGGTGGTCACCAATCTCGGTTCGGCTAGTAACAGTGCTCCGGGGACCGGTAATGTTGGCCCAAATACAATCGCAATCACCAATGGAAAGCGATTGCTCCTCATTGATGAGAGCGGCGGTTCGGCCACCATCGTGGTCATCGAGCTTCAATAGTCCGCTAGACGTGAAATCGGGAAAAGGCCCGCTCTGAGTTTCCTACCGAGCGGGCCTTTTTCTTTTGCTTCGTCTTTCGCCCGCTTTTCCACATACATTGATGCCCGGGCGCGGCCGCCGATGGGCGGGTGGCGCACCCTAGGCCTGTTCTTGATCGGACGTTGCCGTAGCCTCTGGGTGCCGCACTCTTTGACCGCGCGAAGCGCACGGGCGCGGTTCTTGACTTTTCTTCCTTTGATTTAAGTTCGGCCGGTGCAGTTGGCATGGATGTCCGTGCCCGTTCATCCGAACCGATTCATTTCGCATGTCCAACACATCCCAGGAACCGCACCCTTTGGTTTGTAAGGGTGCGGCACCCACACCCAACCCCGTTAAGTCACTGCTTGGTGATCTACCGCGGTGGTATCATGCGTCTGTTCGGATGGTGTCAGGAAGGAAAGAAGATACTAACGCTAAGGCTGCGCCACCCGCCGGTGACTAACTTTGACGGAAACGGGGCCGAGAAATGACACATCTTCGCTCTCAATCGCAATGTCGGGGTAGAGCATGGCAATTGCGCGCAATTGCCTTATTGATTGTGCTCAGCTGTTCCGGTTTGCAGCCTTTGCATTCCCAATTAACAGCTCCATCCGGTTCGGGTATTTTCTCGGTTGGCGCAAGGCAGAAGAGTGACGATGAGAAGGTTAGCCCGTTGAAGATGACAGCGGAAATTCTAGGGCAACGGTACTGTAGTGACCCCGGAATCAAAGAATTCAGTATCATATTTAAGCTTCGGGTGCGTTTGATCAACCAATCAAGTAAACGCTTAATTGTCGAGAAACAGCCCAGCGGCTTCAGCATCTTCTCCCACGTCGTTATTGCGCGAGATGCAGCCAGTTTGTCGACGGGAAAACTTGAATACGATCCCAACGTCGATACATTTACGACTTTTAACCCCGCCGCACCGCCGGAAGATTTAACGACTCCTGGCAAAGCATTTGCCATCCTATCAGCCGGCGAATCCGTGGAAATCGAGGGCGAAATTCGCGCTGACTACGCAGGCCGTCGTCAAGATGCGAGCGAGAAACCAGACACGGTTCCGCCCGGAAATCATGTTCTCCGGATAACGGTTCCGACTTGGGACGAGAGGCGCGTCAAACCAGAGGAGATACGCAAACGCTGGGAACCGTTCGGCTATCTTGTCTATGAATACATTACGTCCGAACCGTTGCCCTTCGTGTTGCCACCGGATCCCAAGATCGATCCCTGTCGGTAATTGCGCTACGGAATCCAGGGACGAATCCGGGGGGCAGACGGGACGTTTTCCGAACAATCTGCGCGTCAGTTCCTCTATCCCGAAACTTCCGGACAGAATGGCACCCACCTCCTCATCTCCTTTGTTTCCTTACCCTTAGCCATCACCCACCCGCGCTTCCCATGACCCATTTTCAAAAAAACTCGTACCCCCACCCCCCTATTTTGCGATGTGTATGCTAATAAAGGACTTACAGCGTTCTGTGGTCGATGTGTGTGCTAATAAAGGACTTAGCAGAAAAAACGTAGAGGCCACCTTCAGGTCGCCCGGGCTTCTGCTCTGTTTCCTCTTCTCTGATCTTCTCCCAATCCATTCTCAGCGCCTCTGCGTTTCTGCGTTGAGGTACTTTTCCGTCTTTTTCCAGTTCCGAAAAGTGCATTATAATGCACTTTTCGCCAAATTTCGTCCCCAACATGCATTATAGTGCATGTTTTCGCGCACATGGAGTGCGCGGCCGACAGGGTGCGTTCCGCTGCAGCCCTGCGGCGCTCGAAAGTTGCAGCTTTTCCCGCCTACCTCCGCTCTCCGACCATCAAAACCCCCTCCCAACCGTTCAGCGTCCGGCATTGTTTTCCGCGGCCAGCAAATATAAACTCCGCCCAACGCGACATCCATTAAAAATGTCGCGCCGATTTTCGACCAGCAATTGTTCGGAGGAATTATGCGAAACATATTTCAAAAATTTCCGCGCACCCGCTATCTAATCCTCGCATCATTATTTTTTATCGCGCCAACAATTTTGCGCGCCCAGGGAACTGCCGCGGATTATCAACGCGCGCAAAGTCTGCGCGAAAAATTTCAAGGCCTCGCCGTCAACGTTCCCGGCAACGCAACTTGGATCGAAGGCGATAATCACTTCTGGTACAGAAAATCTGTTCCCGGCGGATACGAATTCATCATGGTCGACGCCGAAACGCTCACAAAAAAACCCGCCTTCGATCACGAAAAACTCGCCGCCGCTCTTTCTTCCGCCACCGGAACAAAATATACCGCCGTAACTTTGCCATTTTTAGAACCTCCCGCTCCCGGCGCAGGACGCGGAGGCTTCGGCGCAAATGGACTGACCTTCATCGATTTCGGCGGCGCAATTTCTTTTGGCCTCGCGGGCTACAACTGGAATTGCAATCTCACGAGCTATCAATGCACGCGCGGAAACGCATTTTTGCAAACTCCCGCCGGCCGTGGTGGCCGAGGTCCCGTCGACGAAACTCTCTCGCCCGAAGAAAATCCGTTCGTCAGTCCCGAGATTGCTGACGAAAATATCCAGGACGGAATTGAAGTTGAATCTCCACAATCACTGCAACAACAAAATCCGCAGGCCGGCGGCCGTGGAGGACGCGGCGGAAACACCGCCGACGCGACGCGCACTTCGCCCGACGGAAAATGGGAAGCGCTGATCGAAAACTACAATGTTTTCCTGCGAAAAACCGGCGAAACAAAATCCATTCCACTCAGTCTTGACGGCTCGGAAGGAAATTACTACACGCTTCGTTCGATCGTGTGGTCTCCAGATTCAAATCGGCTTGTTGCGTCGCGCACAGCTCCCGGATACCAGCGCGAAATTTATTACGTGGAATCTTCGCCCGTGGATCAAATTCAGCCAAAGCATTCCACACTAATTTATGCGAAGCCCGGTGACACGCTGGATGTTGCTCGTCCCGCGCTTTTTGAGATCGCCACCAAAAAAGAAATCGTGATTGATGACTCGCTTTTTCCAAATGCATTCAACATCACGCAGCCTGTTTGGCGGAATGATTCGCATGCATTCACTTTTGAATATAATCAGCGCGGCCATCAGCGTTATCGTGTGATTGAAGTAGATGCGCAAACCGGAAAAACTCGCGCGGTAATCACCGAAGAAAGCAAAACGATGATCGATTATCGTCCGCTCGCTGAAAGCCGTTCAGACACGGGCAAAAAATTCCGGCGCGATCTCGACGACGGCAAAGAAATTATCTGGGCCTCCGAACGCGACGGTTGGGAACACCTTTATCTTTATGACGGAACAACCGGCAGGGTGAAAAATCAAATCACCAAAGGGAATTGGATCGTTCGTTACGTGGATTTTGTGGACGAAGAAAAACGCCAGATCTGGTTTCGCGCCAGCGGAATGGTTCCCAATCAAGATCCATATTTCACACATTATTACCGAATTAATTTTGACGGTACGGGCCTGACGCAACTCACCGACGCCGATGGCGATCACACTCTTCGTTATTCCGCCGACAGAAAATTTTATGTGGACACCTGGTCTCGCGTGGATCTTGCTCCGGTCTCGCAGCTTCGCCGCACGGAAGACCGCAAAGTGTTGATGGATCTCGAAAAAGGGGATATTTCCGCGCTCGAATCCGCGGGTTGGAAAGCGCCGGAAGTTTTTAGCGCGAAAGGACGCGACGGGAAAACCGATATTTGGGGCGTGATTTATCGGCCCACAAATTTTGACGCATCAAAAAAATATCCAGTCGTTGAAACAATTTACGCCGGTCCGCAAGGATCTTTTGTGCCGAAGACTTTTTCCGCAGCCGCGCAACCGCTTGCCGATCTTGGTTTCATCGTCGTGCAAATTGATGGAATGGGAACGAATAATCGCTCGCGCGCATTTCACGACGTCGCCTGGCAAAATCTTGCCGATGCGGGATTTCCGGATCGTATTTTGTGGCACAAAGCGGTGGCCGCAAAATATCCGTGGTATGACATTTCTCGCGTGGGCGTTTACGGAACTTCGGCAGGCGGGCAAAACGCTCTTGGCGCAGTTTTATTTCATCCCGAGTTTTATCAAGTGGCTGTTTCCAATAGCGGTTGTCACGACAATCGCATGGATAAAATTTGGTGGAACGAGCAGTGGATGGGCTGGCCCATCGGTCCGCAATACGCAGCGTCATCAAATGTGGATAACGCGTATCGTCTGCAAGGAAAAGTTTTGCTGGTGCTCGGAGAGTTAGACAACAACGTCGATCCATCTTCAACGCTGCAAGTCGTAAATCAATTTATCACTCACAATAAGAAATTCGATCTGCTCGAGGTCCCCGGCGGAGGTCACGGCGCAGGTGGCGCTTACTACCAACATTTATTGCAGGATTTTTTCGTGCACAACTTGCTGGGTGTCGAGCCGCCTGATTGGAATCACTCAGAGGAAACTTCTGCGGCCGCTCCGGCGAGGAATTAGCCTGGGAAAAGACGCCTGAGCGGAATGAAAATCCCAGCTTAATAATAATGTTGGGGGATTTTCTCGGCGTTCGGGTAAAGTTTGCACGTCGAATTCTCGGCGTCAACTCATAAGTCCATAGTTTTCAATTATTTAGCGCCCACTCATTTGGCCCCGTTGTTGCTCCAAGTACAATTGTTTGATTTTACTTGGGGGGGCCGAACTCGAAGATTCGTCCGCATCATTCGTGATTTAGAAGTTGCTACATTTTTCAAACTGAGAGCATCAAAAAAAACGAAGGCGGACCTATGAAGCTGAGCCTGCGCTTGATCGCATGCCTGGTTGTCAGCATCAGTCTGGTTACGTTCGTGGTTGCGCGCACGCAAGTGCGCGGAGAAAAGCGGGGACTCCGCGCCGATCTTGCGCGGCGCGCGGAAGTTCTCACCGAAAGTTTGCAGGAAACAGTTGAGCCGGGTTTGCAGCGCGGCTCGACAGTTCAACTCCAACGAATCGTGGATCGTTTTGGCGATCGCGAACATCTCGCGGGCATTGCCGTTTACGACCAAAACGGTCAAGTGCTTGCGGCGAGCGCCAAACTCACGCATAGCGCTGATATTCCTCCCAACATTTTTTCCGAAGCGAAGTCCACGAACGAAGGCACCGGCGCGTTTGCGAATCTTAGTGGAGCGACGATGTATGAGTACGCTTCTCCATTACATCGCGGCGCCGATTTTGCGGGAGCGATAGTTACTTTTCACGACGCGTCGTACATTGAAGCGCAAAGTTCGCAAATTTGGCGCGACGCTTTGTGGCACGTGATCGCGCAAGTGCTGCTGATTGTGTTGATCACCTACGCGGTGATGCGATGGACAATCGTTGGACCGATCACAAAAATTTCGGAGTGGATGAAAGATGTGCGCGCGGGAAAATCTGTGCCGCTGCCGAAATCATCTCCCGCGGAATTTCTCGGTCCGCTTACTACCGAAGCGGCGCAACTTGGTAAAACGTTGGTGGAAGCGCGCGAATCCGCGAAACACGAAGCGCATCTGCGCGAAGCTGCCGATTCGCTGTGGACCGCGGAACGGTTGCGGGCAGGCGTGCAAAAACGTTTGCACGGAAGCCCGCTTTTTGTGGTTTCAAATCGCGAGCCATATTTGCACGTGCATGGAAGCAAGGGAATTGAAGTGCAAATTCCTGCGAGCGGATTGGTGACGGCGCTTGAACCGATTTTGAATGCTTGCGATGGAACATGGATTGCGCACGGATCAGCGAATGCGGACCGCGAAACGGTTGACGAGCACGATCGTTTGCGCGTGCCTCCGGATCAGCAACATTACACGCTGCGGCGCGTGTGGCTTACGAAGGAAGAAGAGGATGGTTATTATTTTGGATTTGCAAATGAGGGGATCTGGCCGCTGTGCCACATCGCGCATACTCGCCCAACGTTCCGGGCGAGCGATTGGGATTACTATCGTCAGGTAAATGAAAAATTTGCACAGGCTTTGTTACAGGAAATTGGTGACGCCGATTCTCCTGTGATTTTAATTCAGGATTACCACTTCGGTTTGCTGCCGCGCTTAATTAAGAACGCGCGGCCGGATGCGCGTGTGGCGATTTTCTGGCATATCCCATGGCCGAATCCGGAAGCGTTTGCGATTTGTCCGTGGCAAAAGGAATTGTTGGATGGATTGTTGGGCGCGGATTTAATTGGATTTCACATTCAGGCGCACTGCAATAATTTTCTGGAGACGGTGGATCAAGCAATCGAGTGCCGCATTGAATGGGAACGATTCGCGGTAAATCGAAATAATCATTTCACGGTAGTGCGGCCGCACCCGATCAGCGTGGCGTTTCCGGATTCAACGAATGATCCTCATAGCGCACAACCAGATTTGCAAGGCCGCGCCGCAATTCTAAAAGAGCTTGGCCCGGAAACACTTTTCCTCGGAGTTGGAGTGGATCGCGTTGACTATACGAAAGGATTGATCGAGCGATTCCGCGGCATCGAACGCTTCTTTGAGAAATATCCGCACTATCTAAAACAGTTTACGTTTGTGCAATTCGGAGCGCCGAGCCGGACGCACATTAAGCGTTATCACGATTTCTTCGAGGAAGTGGGAGCGGAAGCGAAGCGCATCGATGAAAGATTTCAAACCGGCGGATGGAAGCCGATTGTTTTCAAAAACCAGCATCACAGCCACGCGGAAATCAGTCCTTATTATAAGGCGGCGGATTTGTGTCTGGTCACTTCGTTGCACGACGGCATGAATCTTGTGGCCAAAGAGTTTGTGGCTTCGCGAAGCGATGAGGACGGGGTGTTGGTGCTGAGCCAGTTTACCGGAGCATCGCGCGAACTGCGCGACGCACTGCCCGTGAATCCATACGACATCGAACAACTCGCGGAGATGATTCGCCGCGGACTAGAAATGACGCCGGAAGAGCGACAGGCGCGAATGCAGCGCATGCGGCGCACGGTGAAGGAACACAACGTATATCGCTGGGCCGCGGATTTAATCGCGGAGCTGGCGGAAATCCGGTTGGATGCGCCGGAACTTGCGCATACGCGGTGAAAAATGTTTGCAGCGCGAAACTATTTGCGAACGGGGAATGAAATTCAATGCGGTACTTGTTTGATTGTTGGGATGAAATCGGGCGGCGAATCCGGGCGGCGAAAGATGTTCGATTGTATTTGGATTTCGACGGGACGCTGGTGGGATACAGGCCGCGTCCCGATCAGGTAAAGCTGCGAGAAAAAACGCGGTCGGCGCTGCGCAGGTTGGCGGAACACCGACGTGTACATGTTGCGATCGTAAGCGGACGCACGCGAGCAGACCTGGCGAAATTGTTACGCGCGCCCAGTGTGGAATTTCTTGGGTTGTATGGGTGGGAAGACGCGGACAAAGTTTCACTTTCTTCACGGACGCGGGCGAGTCTTTCGGAGGTGCGGAAATTATTTGCGGAAATCGCGAAAGAAATGCCGGGAATTTTTATTGAGGACAAGGGGATTAGCGTTGCCGTTCATTTTCGCGGCGTATCGAAAAGCGTTGAGCGGAAAGCGCACGAGCGAGTGCGAAAAATTGTGCGGCGATATCGAGCCGATCTGCATGTGATCGGATCGAGAAACGTTTGGGATGTAGTGCCGAAAGAAGTAAGTGGAAAAGGCGCGGCGATGCGGAATGTGTTGAAGAAATTGCGAAAACCATTTCTGGCGATTTATGCCGGAGACGATGTGACGGACGAGCCGGCGTTTCAGGTAGTGTCCAAGGGAATTTCGGTGCTGGTCGGCGAGCCGCGAAAAACACATGCGCGATACGGGCTTCGCGATCCGCAGGAAGTTTATGCATTTTTAAGATTATTGGAGGCGGAACTTTTATGAAACGGGCAGAACATCCATTTCAGTTTGTGGCGGTTTCTTATTTGACGCGAATCGGAAATCAAGTGGCGACGACGCTGGCTGAATTTCGCGATGGACTTGAGAAATGCAGCGACGCTTCGATTTTCTATCACACGTTTCAGAGTTTGGGGCGGCATCATTTTCTGACGGAAGGATTCTCAAATGATTTTGCGCAGTGGGTTCTCGCGTCATTGAATCGCGCGGAACTGGCGGAGCGGCTGGCCGCGCTGGATATTCGCGGTTATCTGGAGCTGAGCGATTTGCGGACTGATGTACTGCGCATGACCGACGAATTCTGCGCGGCATATCCGCAGGAACTGGATCGGAAAGCATTCGAGCCTTTTTATTTCTGCGAATCGATTGAGGTGACGGTGCCGAAAGGCTCGGACGCGTGGACGCTGGAAGAATTTAAGCACGGTCTCGAACATCTTGGACACGGCTCAATTAACTATCACCTGCTTATGTCCCGATTGCGATTGCAGTTGCGCACGAATGATTTTTCGCAGTGGTTTGCGAAAGAATTGGATCTGGAATCGCTTGCACGGCGCACGAATAGCATTGATATCTACACGAACACGCTGGACAGCGCGCGATCAAAACTTTTGCAATTCATTGACAAGGAGATGGCGGCATGACTATCGACACGAAAACGGAAGCGCCTGCGATCCAGTTGGACGATTACGTGTCGCTACTTGGGCAAGCGGAGGTTGATGAAATCCGCACGCTCGCGTCGAAATTAAGCGGACGCACTGTCCAGATGGTGAATTCAACGGCGATGGGCGGCGGAGTGGCGGAAATTTTGAACCGGCTGATCCCGCTGATTCAGGAACTGGGACTAAATATTCGCTGGGACGTGATCACTGGAGGGGACGCATTTTTTGAAATTACAAAAGCGTTTCACAACGCGCTTCACGGTGGTCCTTATCAGGCGCGGCAAGAAGACTTCGATTTATTTTTGGCAACGAACGACGAGAATCGGCGGCGCATGCAATTTGATTGTGAGTTCGTCGTGATTCACGATCCGCAGCCGATTGCTTTGATTGAGGCGCGGCAAGGCCATGAAAATCACTGGATATGGCGATGCCACATTGATCTTTCGCATCCGAATCAGGACGTGTGGGCGTTTCTGCGGCCGTTTGTTTTCCGATATGACGGCGCGCTTTTTTCCTCGCCGTCATTTGCGCGGCAGCTTCCGATTCCTCAATTTCTTGCGTACCCGTCGATCGATCCGCTTTCGGATAAAAATAAGGATTTGGAGCCGGAGTACGTCAGCAGCGTTCTGGAGCGATTCAAGATTGATCCTTCGCGTCCGATACTGACGCAAATTTCCAGATTCGACCGGCTGAAAGATCCCGTCGGTGTTGTGCGCGCTTATCAAATTGTGAAGCGCTATGCGGATTGCCAATTGGTTTTGGCGGGCGGCGGCGCGGCGGATGATCCGGAAGGCGGCGTGGTGCTGGAGGAGGTTAAGAAAGTTGCGGCTGGAGATCCCGATATTTTCATTCTGGATCTGCCGCCATGGAGCGCGCTGGAAATCAACGCGCTGCAACACGCTTCGACGATCATCATACAGAAAAGTTTGCGCGAGGGATTCGGGCTGACGGTGACGGAAGCGCTTTGGAAGAAGAAGCCGACGGTTGCTTCCGCTGTCGGCGGAATTCCGGCGCAGGTGATTCACAAACATACGGGATTGCTGGCGCATTCGGTGGAAGGCACCGCGTATCAAATTCGATTTCTACTTTCCAATCCCGAGATGGCGCAAAAACTTGGCGAGCAGGGGCACGAACATGTGCGCGAACATTTTCTGATAACGAGTAATGTGAAGCGATATTTGACGTTGTTTCTGAATTCGGCTGGGATTTCGTGATCTGAGATATCGTTCCCCGAGAACCGCGCGGGGTTGCCCCTACGACCGGCATTCCAACCTTATATATAAGGATGGTATTCTCTCGTCGCAATACGACCGGTTGCCGGGAGAACTGAAAATGCGGAAGTGTGCGCGGAGTAGTTCGCGGCGGGATGCGAATCGACTTTGGATAGTTGCGGTGATGGCGTTTGGTTTGTTCTGCGCTTCCATGCCTGGGAAGATTTTTGCGCAGGAATCCGCGTCGGGAGATTACGTCCGATCGAATTACACAAAATACGAATATAAAATTCCGATGCGCGACGAGGAAAAATTGTTTACGTCGGTGTATGTGCCGAAGGATACGTTAGCGCCGCATCCATTCATGATGACGCGCACGCCGTACAGCGTTGCGCCGTACGGTGAAAATCAATACAAGAAGACGCTCGGCCCCTCTGATGAATTTGAAAAAGCGGCGTACATTTTTGTTTATCAGGATGTGCGCGGGCGCTACATGTCGGAGGGCGAATTTCTGGAGATGCATCCGCACGTTGACGCGCATAAATCGGCGAGCGATGTGGACGACAGCACGGACACTTACGACACGATTGAATTCTTGCTGAAGAACGTGCCAAACAATAATGGGAAAGTGGGGATATGGGGAATTTCGTATCCGGGATTTTACACATCGGCGAGCATTATTGATTCGCACCCGGCGATAAGAGCGGCGTCGCCGCAGGCTCCGATGACGGATTTATTTCTCACCGATGATGGTTATCACGGCGGCGCATTTATGCTGGCCGCGAATTTTGAATTTTATGGCTCGTATTTCAATTTATTTCCGAAGCCTTCGCCGATATCCCCGGCTACGCCTTTCGATTTTGCCACGCCGGACGGATACGAGTTTTTTCTTCACGCAGGGGCTACTCGGAATTTGGAAACGCACTACCTGAAAGAGTCGAATCATTTTTTTGACGATCAACTTTCGCACACGACTTACGATGATTACTGGAAGGCGCGCGATCTTTCGCGTCACATGAAGAATATTAAATGCGCGGTGATGGTGGTGGGCGGATGGTTCGACGCGGAAGATCTTTCGGGCCCGTTCAAAACTTTTCATGCGATCGATCAATTCAATCCCGGAATTCAGAATTCGATTGTTGTGGGGCCGTGGGTGCATGGCGGATGGGGGCGCAACGACGGAGATCATTTGGGCGATGTGGAATTTGGCGCGAAGACTTCGCTATTTTATCGCGCGAACATTGAATTTCCGTTCTTTGAATATTATTTGAAGGGGAAGGGAACCGCCTCGCTGCCGAAAGCTTACGTATTTGAAACGGGGACAAATGTTTGGAAGAAATATGATTCGTGGCCTCCGGCGAACGCGCAAGCGAAGACACTTTATTTACATGCGGGCGGAAAGTTATCTTTCGATCCGCCGGGCGCGAATGAAGGCTCCGATGAATACGTGAGCGATCCGGCACATCCTGTTCCGTTTATCGATTACATTGCCACCGATATTCCGCAGCGCTATATGACGGACGATCAGCGTTTTGCCGCGCGACGGACCGATGTGCTCGTTTACGAAACCGATCCGCTTGTTGAAGATGTGACGATTACCGGGCCGGTCTCTCCGAAATTGCGAATTGCGTCTAGTGGAACCGATTCGGATTTTGTGGTGAAGCTGATTGATGTGTATCCGAACGACGCCCCCGATGCGGCGGGTACGGATGCGGCAGCGCGCGTGATTGGCGCTCCGCCAATTCGCATGGGCGGATACGAGCAACTTTTGCGCGGCGAACCGATGCGCGCGAAATTCCGCAACAGTTGGGAAAGACCGGAAGCGCTGACGCCAGGAAAAGTTTCGGAATTAAATTTTGCGATGCCGGATGTGAATCATACGTTTCGCAAGGGACATCGCATCATGGTGCAGATACAGAGTTCGTGGTTTCCGCTGGCAGACCGCAATCCGCAGACGTTTGTAGAAATTCCGGACGCGAAGCCGGAAGATTTTAAGAAAGCAACGGAGCAAGTTTTTCATCGGAAAGACGCGGCGTCAGGAATTGAGTTGATGGTATTGCCGAAATAAAAGGCGAGCGATGCCCAAACACGCCAAGCCAAATTCGCCGAAAGAACATCCGCCGAAAACGCATTTGGCGATCCGCGTGGGAGTGACGGGACACCGGCCGAATCATTTGAAGGATTCGGATATTCCGCTGCTGCGAAAACAAATTCATCACGTGTTGCAGTCGGTGCGAAATGCGGGAGCGGAAATCGCGGGAGATAGTCTGGCGGGATACGATTCGCACGATCCGATATTTCGCGTGATTTCTCCGCTGGCGGAAGGCTCGGATCGTTTGGTTGCGGAAGAAGCGCTGGCGCTGGGATACGAGCTTCAGTCACCGCTGCCATTTCCCGCGGATGATTATGAAAATGATTTCGTAACGCCGGAGTCGAAAAAACAATTTCGAGAATTGCTGAACAGGGCGACGGCAGTTCTGGAATTGGATGGATCGCGCGAAAATCAAGACGCGCAAAATCGCGCTTACGAGAGCGTTGGAAGAACGGTGCTACGTCACTGCGATGTGCTGATTGCGATTTGGGATGGCGAAGTGGCAAGAAGTCAGGGAGGCACGGCGCAAATTGTTGCGGAGGCAGGGCAACTTCGCATTCCCACAGTGTGGCTGAAAACGGTGCCGCCGCACGACGGCTGCTTGTTGATTTCCACGGAGACGGATGGACGATGCCAACTCGGCATGGAAGAGTTGGAGAAACAATTAATTACGCAATTGAGTTTTCAACTTTCGGATGATGGCGCGTCATCCGGCGGAAAAAGTGTTGACCGGCGCAGAGCATATTTCCAGGAAAAGCCGCACACGTGGACGCTGGGAGTGCTGTTCCGAGTTTTTTCAAAGCTGTTTGCAGGATCGAATCCATTGCCGTTGCGAATCCGGCAGCGCGATTACAAAAAAGAAACGCGCGAAGAATGGAAAGCGGCGTGGGCGGTTTCGCATGGATTGCCGGCGGACGCGAAGCATCAGGTGGAAACAAAATTTCTGATTCATTATGCATGGGCGGACAAGCTGGCGAGTCATTTCGCGAATCTTTATCGCAGCTCGTTCATGATGAATTATTTGCTGGCGGCGTGCGCGGTGCTTTTTGCGTTGCGAGCGTTTTTCGTTTCGCGCAATCCGGACCTGTGGGTTGGGCTGGAATTGGCATCGATCGTTTCCATTATCGCGATTACCATGATGGGACGGCGCAAACGGTGGCACGAGCGATGGATTGATTATCGATCGCTGGCGGAAAAACTCCGCCAGATGCGTTTTCTATTTTTGATTGGCAGATTTAGCAGAACGGATCACATTCCCGAGCATTCTTTGCGCGGAGTGCCGAGGAAAACGTGGGTCGACTGGCATTTTCAAGCGGCGGTGCGCGAAGCCGGAATGCTGCGTGGAAAACTGGATCACGCGTATTGTATCGCGTAT
Source organism: Candidatus Acidiferrales bacterium (assembly GCA_036513735.1). Taxonomy (GTDB): domain Bacteria; phylum Acidobacteriota; class Terriglobia; order Acidiferrales; family UBA7541; genus DASTCZ01. The sequence continues at coordinate 5,612 of DATBYL010000241.1, read as the reverse complement.
CGAAAATTGCTGATTGAATACGAACTTACTTCGCAGATTCAATATCACGCTCGAAATTCGCAATCGAATGGGCGCGTGGACAGAAATCTTCAATGGCTGGCGACGGGATTGTTTTTCAGCACATTGATTGTTTGTTCGGCGCACCTTGTCGACAAGAACCTTTATCACCAAAGATATTTGGTGCAGATGGCGGCGATTTTGCCGGCGTTCGGCGCGGCGATACACGGAATAAATAGCCAGGGAGATTTTCGCAATGTGGCGCGGCGTTCTGCGGACATGAATAAGTGGTTGTCGAATATTTTGACGCGTTTGCGAATGGCGGGCGACGAAATTTCGAGCGATGAGCTGGCGGCGTTTGCCGAAGAGGCCGCCGGAGTGATGGGCGCGGACTTGTTGGACTGGCGCGTGGACTTCCAGGAAAAGCCGCTGGTGTTTCCGAGTTAATCGCGTTCGCCGCTATTTTTTTTCCGTCGGCGCGGACAATTCGCCAGGCAACGAACTGTGACATTTGTGTGAATTCAACATAGTTCGCACAGTGACAAGGTTTGCTACTTTTGCTAAAGTCGGGCCGATGATCTCCTCTCCAGAAGATTTTTGGGATGACCTTCTCCCGCTGATCGATGATGGGCAAGTTGTGCCCATTGTGGGGCGCGACGTGCTGGAAGTGGGCGGCGGGAAGATGTTTCACCGCTTGCTGGCGGAGCAGCTTGCGAAGGAATTGGGAATTCCCGCTGAAAAATTGCCGGCAAATTTTGGGACGAACGACGTGGTGTGCGCGTGCTCCGATTTTCACGGCGATTCGCTGGCCGTCAAGCCGCAATTAATTCTGCGAATATTGAATTCGCTGAAGACGCAGAATCAAAACGCGATTCCTGAAGCGCTGCGCCTTCTGACCGAAATTCCGGACTTCCATTTATTTGTGAGCACAACTTTTGACACGCTGCTGGAAGAAGCGATTGAGTCGGTGCGCCAGCGGAAACCCGCGGTGGTGGCGTATCCGCCGGCGTCGAGCAACATTGATTATGACGATGCGCTGGTGGAACAGCGCGGAAGTTTAGTTTTTCAGATTCTCGGACGCGCGTCGGTTTCTTCCACGTTTGCGGTGACCGAAGGGCAAATGCTGGAACAGATGCACGCATTCATGGCGGACGAGGGGCGTCCGAAAAAACTGATCGCGAAATTGCAGCAAAGTCATTTGCTGATACTGGGAGTTGACTTTCCGGACTGGCTGGCGAGATTTCTTTTGCGGCTTACGCGGAACAAGCCGTTGTGGGATTCGCGCAATTTTATGGAGTTCATTGCGGACGGTCACTGCGCGCAGCCGGAGTTCGCGCAATTTCTGGAACGGTTCAGTCCGCTGCGATCGCATTTGTACACCGCGGGAACGCCGATGGATTGCGTGCGCGAATTGCACAAGCGATATTTTGAGCGGCATCCGGTAAACGGCGCCGCGAATACGAGCTCGAGCGTGAATGCGGAAAGACCTTCGGTGATGGCGCCGGGATCTATTTTTGTGAGCTATGCGAGTGAAGATCGAAAAGCGGCGTTCCGAATTGCGGATGAGCTTTCCAACAATGGGCTTGAGGTGTGGATCGATCGGCGCTTGAAACCGGGCGACGACTTCCGTGACGTGATCGAGGGAAATATCCGGCTGTGCTCGGCGTTTGTGGGGATTATCTCGCGAAATACGCAGGATGATTCGGGACAGGGACGCTGGTTCCGGAAAGAACGCGAGCAAGCGGCACAGCGCGCGGGATTTTTCTACGGCACGGATCGCAGTTTTCTTTTTCCAGTTGTAGTGGATGACGTGCCGAACAGCGAAATGATGGAATATCGCAAGAAGATCTTTGGCGATCGCAGCGCCATCCGCGCGATGGATGGAGCGGTGCCGACGGAATTGGTACAGGAACTGGACGTCGCACAGAAGACCTACCGAAAGAATCCGCCCGCCTCATGAGTTCCGAAACGATTATTTCTTCCGAGCTTTCCAAACAGAATCCGTGGCCTGGACTGCGCGCGTTCGGCGAAAGTGACCGTGATTATTTTTTCGGCCGGGACCGCGAAGCGGCGGAATTGTTCGGATTGGTACAGCGTTCGCCGGTGGTGGTGCTGTACGGGCAGTCGGGACTTGGCAAAACTTCGCTGCTGCAGGCGGGATTATTTCCGCGGCTGAAGACGCTGGATTTTTTTCCGGTGCGCGTGCGATTCGATCACGGCGATGACGCGCCTCCGCTGGCGCAGCAAATTACCACGGCGGTTGCCGACGAATTGGATCGGCTGCAAATTAAGGCGCCGCGCCCTGCGGCGAACGAGACACTGTGGGAATATTTTCACCGGCGCGATGTGGATTATTGGGGGCCGCGCAATCGTCTGCTGACGCCGGTGATTGTGCTGGATCAATTTGAAGAAGTCTTCACGCTGGGCCATCGCAGTGAAAAATCCAACGCGCGCGTGGCTGCATTTCAAAAGGAACTGGAATCACTGCTTGAGCACCGGCCGCCCGACTCCGTTCGCGAACGGCTGGAAGCAAATCCGGATGAAGCGCTGCGTTACGACCTGAAAAAACAATCGATAAAATTTGTGATTACTCTGCGCGAGGATTTTTTGGCGGATCTGGATCCGTGGCGCGAGCGCATGCCGTCACTGCTGCCGAATCGTTTCCGATTGGAACGAATGACGGGCCAACAGGCGTTGGAAGTTGTGCAGCGCGCGGGGTCGGACGTTGTGGATCCGTCGGTGGCGCGTGACATTGTTGATTTCGTTTCCACCTCGCGATTGAAGCGATCGTCAAGCGCGCTGGAACAGCGTGACGTTGATCCTGCTTTGCTGAGCGTTGTTTGCGATGGACTGAATTACAGCCGGATTTCACGCGGCAAACCGCGAATCACCGCGGATTTATTGACAGCCGAGCGCGAAGAAATAATGAAGGATTTTTACGAGCGCACATTTGAGGGCGTTGATCCTCGAGTGCGCGATTGGGTGGAAGACCGGTTGCTGACCAGTTCCGGCTATCGCGATCGTGCGGCGCTGGAAGACGCGAAGAAACTCGGATTGCCCGAAGCGGATTTTGATGTGCTGGTCAATCGCCGTCTGCTGCATCGCGAAGAACGGGCGGGCGTTATCTGGCTGGAGCTGACACACGATTCGCTGACCGATCCGGCGTCGCGGAGCCGAGCGGTGCGCGAGCAGCGCATTCAAGCGGAAGCCGCGCAGGAAAGAGAAAAGGCCGCGGCGGACCGCGAAGCGCAAGTGAGAAGGCAATTGCGCAAATCGCAATTGCTGGTGACCGGATTCGGATTGCTTTTCGTGGTTGCGCTGTTCGCGTTCTACGTTTCGTATCGTTATTACCAGCGAGCAAAAGCGAACGAGTTGGCGCTGGTGGCCCAGCACACGGCAATGGTGACGGCGCAAGAGCGCGAGCACGCCAAAGATAATGAGCTGCATTCCGTTCAGGAAAAGAACGAGGAAAATTTTAAGGAGCAAGTAGCGGCGGCCGGCTCGTTGTTTGATATGCGCGTGCCGACGGCCACCGTCATTAATATTATTCAAATCACGGACAATTCGTTCATCACGCTTTCCAGCGAACACACTTCGCAGAACGACATCGATCTGCCGCACGCGAAATTTTTGGCGCAAGCGGCGCAAGCGCTTTATCAAGTTGGACATTACGACGAGGGACTGAAGTACGCGAACCGCGCGATGGATTTGATCGCCGGAAATGTTAAGCCGGGCGATTCGCAGAGCGGACTCTCGGAAGCGCGCGCCGAAGCGTTGTACGCGCGGGGAGTTGGATTGCTGGCGAACGGCAAAATCACCGACGCGCGAAAATGTTTCGACGAAGCGGTGACGCTTGCGGCGACGTCGACGGACCCTGACGCGAAACAGGAATTGGCGCGAATTTTTGTATTGTCGCACATTGGGCTGGGAGACATTTCGGCCGCAGTGTATCAAACGGCCGAGGCGCGAAATCATTATGAAGCGGCGATTAAGTTCATTAAGCAAGGCGGATCGGGCGCGGATGAGTATCTTTACTGGCAGGTGCTGGCGCTGAAGGGGATGTGGCAGACGGAGGAGGACGACGTTAAGGCGCAGCCGTACATCGCGCAGGCGAATGATGTGGTGAGCAAATTGATGGCGCACGATTCCGGGAACATCCGCTGGAAAACACTTTCGACGGAAATAAACTATTCGCAAGGATTCACGGCGCTGCGATTGGAACAGTACGACGCAGCGAGAGATCTTTTCGAGCAGGCGGCAGCGACAGACGAGGATTTGCACAAGCGGGACGCGGACAATCGCGAATGGTATTTGAATTACGCGCGAATTCAGCGAGCGCTGGGGCTGGTCCATTACGATCAGGGCGAGCTGATCACCGCCGAAAAATACTTGAAGCAGGCGCAGGAGTCCGCGAAGGAACTGAACGAGCAGCAAAAATTGTGGACGCGGGGAACCCAGGTACGCGGACTTGTGCTGCTGTCGCTGGGTGACCTGGAAACGACGAAACATTTGCAATCGCCGGACGCGACGAACGAATTGAATTCCGTTTCTGAGATTTACACGCAGGCACGAACACTTTTTCAGGATGCCCGCGCTTCCGCGCCCTCGGTTCTTTTCTTCAACGATAATATTGCGCTGGCTGCGGCACGGCAGGGATACCTGCGCGTTGTGGAAGCGGATGAAGCGCGGCAGAAGGGCAGCAAAGATAAAGCAGCGCAGGATGTGGCGAATCAACGCGATACGGAAGCGTTGGAATTTTATTCGCAGGCGTTCAAGGCGCTGGAGCCACTGGACGTAGTCGCGAAAGATGATTCGTCGATCATCCAAGAAAAAGCGGACATGTACGAGCGCATCGGAAATATTGAGCGCAGCTTGAAAGAGCCGGCGAAAGCGGTCGCGGCTTACGAGAAGGCCATCACGGGCACGGCGAGCCTGGTGAAAACGGCGCCGACCGTGGCGAGTTACGAGCGCTACGACGTTGCGGTCAGTTCGCTGGGCGATGAATACGAAGAGACGCATGAATACGATAAGGCTGCCACGGAATACGCGCTGGCGCTGGACGCCCTGACCAAGGCGCTGGTGATTCGTCCCGACGATACAGAAATGATTCGCAAACAAGCAGTGGTGCAGAGCCGAGTTTCGGACATCTGGTACGACCGCGGCGATTTGGAAAAAGCGCTGAACGAATTGGAGAAGGCGTTCGATACCGTTTGGAAGGCGCTGCAATTTGATTATTCCGGCGTCACGCTGACCAGCAATTTGAATTTTTATCAGGACCGGCTCGCGAGAATCCGGAAAGCAGTGACCGATAAGCCGGCTACAGCTACTCCACAAGCAAGTTTGACGCCGGCAGCTTCGCAGGCGCTGCTACATCGAATTGACGATCTGGCCGCGCGAACCAACGCAACGAAATTGCTGGACCGCAACCAGAAACAGGCGAACTGGGACTTGCCCACAATGATGCCCGGCGTCTGGCGGATTTTGACGGCCACAGAACGCGCCGCTCCGCTTCAGCACTTGCTGGCGATCGATAAAACCGTGAGTGCGGATCAGGTGCAAGGGATTCGCAGAATTCCGTTGGAGTTCTACGACGACGCGGCTCTCTACGAAGCAGA
>DATBYL010000240.1:0-6966 GCA_036513735.1 Candidatus Acidiferrales bacterium | reverse complement strand
AGCGATTGCGATTCCGCCGATGGCCAGCGAATTATTTTGATCGAAGATAGTGTTCCAGGAAGTGCCGCCGTTGGTGGATTTCCAAACGCCGCCAGTGGCCGCGCCAATATAAATGACCTGGCTCGACGTATTCGTGGTGGTCGGATCGACGGCGATGGCGGTGACTCGTCCGGTGGCCGAAGGATTTCCGAAATTTGCGCCGCCCGCGGAATTTGTGACGGGTTGCGGGCCGAGGTTCGTCCAGTTGGATGGGCCGGGAAATCCGACGGAGAGCGATGGCGCGGCATCGGCTTGCGGAAGAATTCCCATCGCTCGCTGCTGCTTGATCATCGTGTCAAGTTGCTGAAGCGATTGCTGGCGCGCGCCAGCTGGAGTTTGAGCGAATGGATAAGCGCGCTGACGGTAGAAATAATCGGCGCGCTGCTTTGGATCGTCGCCAGTTTCTCCGCCTTCTGTTTCGCCGGAACCGGCGTCAGGCGCCATGCGAAATTCATTTTTGTCGGAAACTTTTTGATTCGGAGCGATTGCGCGTGGCGGATTCTTCGCGGGCGCGACGGGGATGCGGCGAACGGCGTTTAACTTCGCGAGAGAACTTGGTACGGGCGGCGCGGACGGTTCTGCTTCTGCTGAAAGGATCGGCGCGGCGGGGGCATTCTTCGCCGCGCGTTGCGAGAAATGTGGCGCAACATAAAATGCGGCGGTAACAATTATCGCGAGAAGAGCGGCGGTTGCAGTCCATTTCGCCACACGGCTGACATTTTCGCGAGTACTGCTCATGGAAGACATCCTTCCCGGGACGAACTACGGAATGCTACTCGAAAAAAACGGGCGCGCGGCGTAGGAGATTACAGAATTTCCACACGCGCGAGGGGGGAGAGGGGAATCCCTGATGGTGTCCGGAGAACCTTCGCCCGAAGCAATATACGCGCGCGACGATAAATTATCGAGGAAATATCGATGAATTATCGAGCGGGATATTCCTGCCGCGCGCATGATTCAAAACCGCACACGCGGGCAAACGGAAGCTGAGTCTTCGGGCGAAACGCGTATACTTATTGCAAGGAGCGACTCGATCGAAGGTATGGCGCAACCCCACCGAAATCATGACGAATCGCATTTGCTGGTACTGGTAAGCGCGGTTGTAATTATCGCGACCCTCTATTTTGCAAAAGTGGTTCTGGTTCCTTTCGCGCTGGCCATTCTTTTCACGTTCATACTTACGCCGCCGGTTAGCTGGCTGGAACGCATTCGAGTGCCGCGTTTTCTTGCTGTCTTACTGATGGTCCTGCTGGCAGTTGGGGCGGTTGGTTCCGTGGGTTGGGCGGTTACAAACCAACTTGTGGATGCGACGAAACATTGGCCAGAGTACCGAACGAATATCAAAGATAAAATCGAGTCCATCCGTAGATCGCGGCCGCAAAGTTTGAACAACGCAGCGCAAGCGGTGCAGGAAATTAGCACGGACTTGAATGCGGCGACCCCGGCGCCTGTTGCGGGACGCGGCGCGAGCGGACAATCCAATAAACTTTTGGCTGTCGCGGCGGCGACTGTGACGAAACCTGTTCCGGTGGAAATCGTGGCGCCGGCGACAAGCTTCATTGAATCGCTGCCGAATTTTCTTGGGCCGATTGGCACAGCGGGAATTGTTCTGGTGTTCACAATTTTCATGCTGCTGCAACGCGAAGATTTGCGTAACCGCTTTATTCGGCTGGCGGGCGACGGCCGGCTGAGTGTGATGACGCATGCGATGGATGAAGCGGGAGACCGCGTCAGCCATTATTTATTTTTGCAATCGATGGTGAATGCGTCGTACGGGCTGATCATCGGCTTCAGTCTTTACTTGATGCATCTGCCGAATGCCGTCCTGTTCGGAGTGATCGCGGGTATTCTGAGATTTTTGCCGTACGTCGGGCCGCCGATTGGAGCGCTGCTTCCGGTGCTGCTCTCGCTAGCCGTGTTTCAGGATTGGAGCCGGCCACTTTACGTGCTGGGAATCTTTGTAGTGATTGAAGTTGTGGTGGCGAATTTTATTGAGCCCATGTTGTACGGCGCGCGCACGGGAATTTCGTCGCTCGCAATTCTGGCGGCCGCGGTTTTCTGGACATTTATATGGGGGCCAATTGGACTTGTGCTTTCCACACCGCTGACAGTTTGCCTGGTGGTGCTGGGACGGCATGTGCCAAACATGAGGTTCCTGAACGTGCTGCTGGGCGATGAGCCGGTGCTTTCGCCGGAAGTACATTATTATCAGCGGCTGCTGGCAACAGACTTCGAGGAAGCGCGCCAGGTGCTGAACGGGCACCTGAAGGAAAAATCGCTTGAGGAACTTTACGATTCGGTTTTAATTCCCGCGTTGAGTCTGGCGGAGCACGACCGCCATCGGAACGATTTGGACGAAGAGACCGTAGCTTTTATTTATCAGAGCACGCGAGAATTCGTGGAAGATCTTTCCGAAAAAGCCGTGAAAGAGTTGGCGGCGCCTTTGAGCGGCGCGGCAACCGGAGTTGCAACGGCCGCTCCGGTAAAAAGCGCGCGTGTGATTTGCGTGCCGGCTGGCGGCGAGGCCGACGAAATTATCGGAGTAATGCTGGGGCAATTGCTGTGCGTTGCGGGACATGATGCGCAATCCGTTTCCGTCTGGCCGGTGGAGGAAGTGCTGGCACAAGGGGCGCGCGCTGCGGCCAGCATCCTATTTATTTCGGCGCTTCCTCCGCTTGCGCTGACACATGCGCGCGCGATCTACGGACGACTGCGTGCGGAGTTTCCTACGCAGCCGATCGTGGTGGGATTGTGGAATTACTCGGGCGACGTCGCGCGGTCGGCAAGCAGGATTGATATGCCGGAACGAGTGCAGGTCGTGACGACGCTGGCGAGTGCGGTGTTGGAAGTGAGAACGCAGACGGAATCGCCATCAGGCGCTCCCAAACTATCGCGAGAACAGCCGCTGGCGCCTTCGGTTCGCGCTTCGGACTAGAAAAAGAGCGCCGCGGGAATCTCGGCGCTCTTGACGATGCTACAATTTGTTTTTTGGCCGGGCGAAAAAATCCTATAGTCTGCGGCGCGCTTTCTTCGCGGAAGATTTCGCCTTGGTCGCAAGCTTCTTCACTTGCTTGCGAGCTTTTTTCACCTGTTTCTTCGCTCGCGCCTGGACCTTCTTAACTTCTTTCTTCACTTTTTTCGCAGCCTTGCGTCTGGCTGCGGGCTTAGTGGCGGCGCTCGCTCTTCCTGCAACCGTTCCCAGCGCGGATCCGACGGCGGTGGCCAGGTTCACGAGAACAGTTCTTTCTTTTTCCTCAAACGTTTCTTCCATTGGAACGCTCCTTTGCGGCTCTCGAATGAACTTCTAGGCTTTTACAAATCCTTCAATTGCGGAGTATCAATTCCGAGCGCAGTGGCCAGCGCGATTTGGTGATCTTGTTCGTCAATCAGGATTTCGCGAATCTGTTCGGCCATCGCGTATTCGCTGAGTGCTTCGGCCTGGCGCACGCGCACGCGATAGTTGCGAATTGTTTCATTCTCGTTTTCGAGATCAAATTGCAGCATGTCCTTTGCTTTATCCGAGGTGCGAACGGTCTTCGCGGTGACGACGGGCATGCCGCCGAGATAGTCGACGAGATTGGAAATAATCAGCGCGTGATTGAGTTCCTGAGCGGCGTGCTTCTCGAGTTCGCCGGCGATGTTCATATACTCCGCGCCTTTTAGAACTTGCGAATAAACGACGTAGGAAATGATCGCTTGATATTCCCGCGCGAGATCTTCGTTCAATAATGCGATTAATTCTTTGCGCGTAACTTTTTCCTGATTGGGCACTGAGGATTCACCTTTCAATGTCGGCTCCTTGCGGCTGAATGTGCGGTACAGTTCCGAATCGAGATTATTGCCCAGAACGGCTTCGGAGCGCCAGCTTCGTCCAGCCCAGTAGGTCAGATGCATTTCGTCTGTATACGGTCTCACGTTCGTCGCAAATTTCTTGCGGTTCGCGGATGCAGTTCTTTTGCGGGTGGGGTACGATACGTCTGCTCGCTTCTCGGAGGCGCGAAGAGCGCGCGATGATTCTACCGCCGGAGGAAATTGAATGATTGTTGGTGTGCCGCGAGAAAGTTTTCCGGGCGAACGGCGCGTGGCGCTGGTACCCGCCGTAGTTCCTGTTCTCGCGAAAGCCGGGCTGGAAGTTGTGGTGCAAGCCGGAGCAGGAATTGACGCGGGATATCCTGACGCCGATTATGTTGCTAAGGGCGCGAAGATCATCGCGGATCGCGCGGAAGTTTTTCGCGCGGCGGACATCATCGTACAAATTTTGTGCTACGGATCGAACGATCAGACTGGCGCCGCCGACCTGCCGTTATTCAAACGCGATCAGATATTGATTGGATTTCTGCGTCCGCTGGGAAGCGTAGAAACGGTGCAGGGCATTGCGTCCGTGGGAGTGACTTCGTTTTCCGTTGAACTGATGCCGCGAACCACGCGCGCGCAAAGCATGGATGTGCTTTCTTCGATGGGCACAATCGCCGGATACAAGGCGGTGGTTATTGCAGCCGACAAACTGCCGCGATTATTTCCGATGTTGACGACCGCGGCGGGAACAATTACTCCGGCGCGAGTTTTTATTATTGGCGCGGGAGTCGCCGGGCTGCAGGCGATTGCCACGGCGCGCAGACTTGGCGCAATTACATCGTCGTACGATATGCGGCCCGCGGCGAAAGAACAGGTGCAAAGTTTGGGCGCGCGATTTGTGGAACTGCCGATTGAAGCGAAAGACGCGCAGGATTCCGGCGGCTACGCGAAGGCGCAGGATGAATCATTTTATTTGCGTCAGCGGCAACTGCTGAAAGAAGTTGTGACGCAGAGCGACGTGGTGATTACGACCGCGGTAATTCCCGGGAAAACTTCGCCGATTTTGGTGACGAAGGAAATGGTGGAGGGCATGGCGCCCGGTTCGGTGATTGTTGATCTGGCTTCGGAGCGCGGCGGAAATTGCGAGCTTACGAAGCTGGGCGAAGTTGTGGTGGAGCACGGCGTAACAATTATTGGCTGGATCAATTTGGCGAGCACGGTTCCGTATCATGCCAGCATGATGTACGCGAAAAACATCACCGCGTTTTTGGTGCATATGATTAAGGACGGCAAATTCCAGTACAGCGCGGAAGATCAAATCATGCGCGAAACAATTTTGACGCGCGGCGGTGAAATTGTGAATCCGCGCGTGCGGGAATTCTTCAAGCTGCCGGCGCTGGCCGGGGCGGCTCAGGAGGCGAAACAGGGATGAAATTTGATTTGATCACCGACCTTTACGTTTTCATGCTGGCGGCGTTCATTGGATTTGAAGTGATTCGCCGCATCACTCCGCTGCTGCACACGCCGCTGATGTCATTGACGAACGCGCTGGACGCGATCGCGGTTGTGGGCGCAATTATTATGGCGGGCGAACACAAGACGACACTTTCCACCGTGCTTGGAACGATCGCGATTGTTGCGGCGACAAGCAACGTGGTGGGCGGATTTTTAATTACCGACCGAATGCTGAAAATGTTTAAGTCCAGCCGGCCGCAGAAACCATGAACTTTCACAGCCCATATTTAATTGAATCCACGTATCTGATCGCCACGGCGCTCTTCATTCTTTCTTTGAAGTTCATGAGCAGCCCTGCGACCGCGCGGCACGGAGTGTGGGCCGGCGAAGTTGGCATGTTGCTGGCGATTGTCGGCACGCTGCTGAACGCCGGAATCGTGGACTATCGCTGGGTGGCGATTGCGCTGGTGCTTGGCTCGATTATTGGCGTTCCGCTGGGCATGGTGCACATGACGGCGGTTCCTCAGCGGACGGCGCTGAGCCATTGTTTCGGCGCGCTTTGCGTGACGCTTGTGGGCGCTTCGGAATTTTATTTGCAATCGCCGAATGTTCCGAAGTTCACGATGTCCGTGCTGGCGATGGAAGTAATTTTAGGCTCGCTCACGTTTACAGGAAGTTTAATGGCCGCCGGAAAATTGCAGGAATGGCTGCCGCAGCGGCCGATCACATTCAAAGGACAAAACTTTGTAAATCTTGGATTGCTGGCAGGCACAGTCGTCGTCGCAATTTTTTTGGTGATACATCCGGAGCGCGCGGATTTATTTCCGATTATTTTGGGCGTGCCGCTGATGCTGGGCGTGATGATGATTATTCCCATCGGCGGCGCGGATATGCCGACGATTATCTCGCTGTTGAATTCCTATGCGGGACTTTCCGCGGCGGCGATGGGATTTGTTTTGAACAGCAAACTTTTGATTATTGCTGGTGCGCTGGACGGCGCGTCGGGATTTATTCTTTCGGTGAATATGTCCAAGGCCATGAACCGTTCGTTTACGAACGTGGTATTCGGCGCGTTTGGGCAGGAGCAAACGAAAGCCGTCGGTGGCGTGGAAGAACGTCCGGTGAAAAGCGCGACGCCGGAAGAAGCCGCTGCGATACTTGGCGCCGCGAGCAAGGTGATTATTGTTCCGGGATACGGAATGGCGGTGGCGCAAGCGCAGCACAAAGTTCGCGAACTGTATGACACGCTAACCAAGCGCGGCGTCGACGTGAAATTTGGCATTCATCCAGTGGCGGGACGAATGCCTGGCCACATGAACGTGCTGCTGGCCGAAGCGGATATTCCGTACGACAAGTTGATGGACATCGACGACGCGAATTCAGATTTTCCGCAAACGGATGTGGTGCTGATTATCGGCGCGAATGATGTGACCAATCCCGCGGCGCGCACGGACAAGAATAGCCCGATCTACGGCATGCCGATTCTGGACGTGGATAAAGCGCGCACGGTGATGGTGATCAAGCGCGGGATGAGTCCCGGCTTCGCGGGAATTGATAATCCGCTGTACTACATGGATAAAACGCTGATGTTGTTTGGCGACGCGAAAGGCTTCGTCAGCGACATCGTCCGCGAACTCGCGCACGGTGGAGGTCATTAGCGCTCGGTACTAGTCCTTT
>DATBYL010000239.1:0-4306 GCA_036513735.1 Candidatus Acidiferrales bacterium | reverse complement strand
CCGCCGCAGCCTTATGGAGTTTTCCCATCGCGAGGTGATGCTCCGCGCATTTCTGGCAATGTTCTAAAACTTGCTTCTTCATATTCGTTTTCCTTTCGAGTTAGATTTTCACAGCCCTTCCGAAACAATTTCGCGCATCATTGCGGCCGTCGATGGCGAAGTCGCGGCAACCTTCGAGATTAATTCCTCGAAGTTTTCACCGTCAGCGGCGGCACGCTTCAAATACGACCGGACGGATTCTTTTTTTCGCGATTCGACCGTGCTGCCGATCGCTTTGGACAAATCGCCGCCGCCGAAATCGTGTTGGCGTCCGCTTTGCGGAGAACTGAGTCCCATTTTTTCGAGAGCAATTCCTAAATCGACGCCCTCGAAAAACTTTTTGATTGGGCGAAATGCGTCAGGCGGTGGATTTTCTTCCATCGACGGCGCCGCTTCCGCGTTGCGGGTGATGTTCGAGATGAAGGCTTCAAATTCTCCTGCCGGCCGGGGATCGAAGGCTCCAGCGTTTCCAAAAACTCCAGCACTGCGAAAATCGTTCTGCATAGTTCACCTCGTGGTTTTGATTTCACTCCAAACTGTTACAGCCTTTTGAAATTCCCTATCCGCGCGGTCGCGTTCTCTGCACAGATTTTTAGCTTCAGCGATTAGCGCCTTGTACTCGCTCGCCGCAGAAGAAAAATCTGTAGCCTTGATTAAATATTTCGCCTCTCCGTGCAAGCTCGTGCAATTCTTCGACCGGAAGGCAGTGATTCGCGCGTCAATCGCGTCGAGAATTTGTCGAGTCCGCACGACTTCCGCATGAGCAGCGGCCTCGCGGTCAATCTCTACCTCGTTTTTTTTCAACTCCACTGCCGCTGCATTTGTCATTTCTCTCCTTTCATCGCTGAGGATTCTGAGGCGGCGGCGTGAACGTGCGCGCGCGCCAGCGCCCGCTTTCTACGTCGCCGCGCGTGATCGGTCGCTGCACAAAAATTGCGCCAGGTGCGGCCCATTGGAACGCGCAGCTATTGCAGCGCCACAAACCGGAACATCGCGCCACGCAACTCGACTTACACGCCGGACACTTCGGCGTCGGCGCGTTGAATGCAATCGGCGGGTGGGCGCTGAGAAATTTTCGGACTAACGGCTCGCTCGCATCTGCCGTGAGTGGCTCATCCTTCACGTTTGGCGTCGTGCGTTTGGCGCCGGTTACACCGTCAATAATTCCTAGCGCAACGCTTTTTAGAAAATCGATCAATCCCGACGCGGCCGGCACGCCCGCGAGTGAATTTACAATTACTCCCGCTGCGCAGTTCGCAACGTCATCATGTGCGCCCGGTGCATGACTCACCGCATCCTTACCGCTGCGCGAAGTTCGACGCTCAAGGCCGACCAACTGCGCGATCAATTTCGGATTGTCCAGCAGTTGAATCTGCCCCGACATAATTCGCGGCAACAGTTCCAAATAAAGTTCCGAGCACGTTAATTCGCTTGGCTCGTAATCTATTCCGCGTTTCCTGAATTGTTCGCGCGGCCACTCGCCTGCATACCGATCGCCCGTCACCCTCGAAATCCTGTAACTTTTCAGCAACGCGCAAAATTCCTCTACGGTATTCTCGGGAGAAAACGGCGGGACAACTTCGCGCAGCGCGTCGAGTACACTCACGTCTTTTTCGAGATGCGAAATTCCCAGCGTCATCGAATCGGCCGAGCCGCCCGATGGATCAACAAATCCGGTGTACTCAATCCCATTCACTGGTGGTAGCTCGAAACGACCGGACACTACACACGCCTGCACAATTTCCGGAGTGAGAAAATCAGAAACGTCGTCGCGAAATTCGCCGTCCCATTCCGACTTTGCGGCAGCGGGATCCAGCAATCGCGAGGCCGCAATCGTCAGCGGGCTCAGAGTTGGATTCAACTCAACGGAAGCGCCTTTCCAAACTAATGTTGGTGCGCCAACTTTTCCGTAGTTCGCGCGATACGTTGACCACAAAATTCCGCGCTTCGCATAAGGCGAGCTGATAGCCAAGAGCAACGAACTCGGGACGGTCGCCATCGCCGGTCGTAGCGCGTTAAAAATTTCTGCGTCCGGATTCGCTGAGTCTTCCGCACGCCAGAAAGCAACTTCGTCGCAGATCGCGGCAATGCAAGTGAAACCACGCACAGCACGATACGAGCTAGTGTGAACTTCGATTACAATTCCAGTCGTCAACGTGATTGATTCTTTTGTGCGTGACGCGACAAGCTGCGCGAGCATCGGAATATTTTCAAAGAATCCGATGATGTATTTCAGAATCACTCCCGCCTGCTTTCTATCAGCGGCGATTATCATTACGGTGCCGACTTCGCCGGGAGCCAAGACTCCGGTGTAATCAACGCACGCGGCAAGGTAGGTCCCACTAAATGCGGCGATGCGCGACTTGCCACTGCGACGGCCAGCGATGACAAACGCTTCGCGGAATGCCTCAGTCGGTACGTCAGTGCGTCCAGTGTGCCGCGTGTAAATTTGTTTCGCGTTGGCGTCCATCGGCAACGCGAATACCACGCACAAAAATGCGCGCCACGCCGCCCAGGAATCACCGCGCAGCCATCTCTTGCCGAACCATCGGCCAAACATTTTCTTGTCGTCGAACGCCTGAAGAATGTTCACGCCGCATCTCCGTCTGGCTGTTCTTTTTGTTTGTCGAAGTCCGCGATGTAGCTGCGCAACTCTTGAACCGGCTTCGGAGCGCGTTGCAGCCCGAGCTGACACATCAATCGCGTCAGCGAGTCCGCGAGTGCCATCCGCTCGCGAAGTATCGGCAAAATGGCGCGCTTACGTTTGTTCACGAGTGAAGGTTGCTCCATCAAAAACGCGTCGATGTGATTGAGGAACAGCATCGTTTTCGTCGCCACGTCTATCAGCGTGAGTTGCTGCGCTGACGGATCGCCGCCGAGATCGCGCACGAGTTCTGCCTTCCACTTACAAACGGCTCGCATCGCCTGAGATCGGCCATCAACTGCCTCCATACCGCGCACCTTTACGCGGGCCTTCATAGCATTTAGGCCGTGCCGGGAACGCTTCTGAGCTACGTTTGTGGCTACACTCATTGGCGAAAACTCCCGTAACTCACAGAAAACAAAACGCGCTGCATCCGGTTGTCATCCCGATGCGGTTGATTCCAGAACGAAATCCGCGTCCTCGCGGCGGTACGAATTACCCGCCTGTCGAGGGGAAGGGATAGAGAACCCCAGAGGGGTTCTATCCCTCCGAGTCGGGTACGCCATGTTTTTACTAAGGGGTTCGTACCCGCGTACCCGGTCGGGTATGAGAGGTTCGTACCTGAGTTCATACCCGTCCCCCTGCCTCGGAGACATACCGTTTTACCGCGTCGAATTTCACATTGACGCCGGGTTGCTGATTCAGCCGAATCAAGATTTCATTGTTCGTGATGGTTGAGTCTTCAGCGAGCCAGTCGCGAACCATCGCGATACGTCTCGCGCGTTCCTCGCGTTTTTCAGTCGGAGCACCGCCACGATTACGACCGGCGTCTTGCTCTTCGCGTAACCATCCACAAACGCCGGGAGCTTTGTGGAGTTTGAAGTCGCCGACTTCGTCAATGAATGGGCGACCGATAATTTGGAACGGATTGCACGGCGAGAAATCTCGCGCCTTGACGTTTTCGACGTGGACAATGTTTTGCGCGGCGTCGAGTTGCTTCACGCCCCACGCAACCGCGAGCATCGCGCCCAAGTCGCCTGAGCCGCGCACCGCATTCGAGCAAACGAAAAATATCGGTGGCCAAACCTTTCATGTTGTCGGCCGCGTCGTTTTCAACGCCTGTGCCGAATCGAATTGCAGTGTCCAAAATTACAGGCGTGTGCTTTGTGGCGGCGAGGATGCGCGGATCACTTAACGATGGGGTAGGCCCTTTGCTTAGAGTGCGCACCAATAAACGGCGATCCTTCACGAAATCGTCGAGGCCGAATAATTTCAGCCGATGTTTGAATGGGCCGCGAGCTGACTCGGGAATTAACCAGATTATTTTTTCTGCCCTTTCGGTGACGCGAAATGTATTCCACAACAACGCGCCTTCGCCAACGAATAGCGCTTTTGAAATGCTCCCAAGAATTAACGTTTTCGACTGTCCGCTCAATCCAGCAACGAAATTGGCGGCATCGCACTGCAAAAAATTCTCGATTGCGAATTCGAGTCCAGGCACACTCTCGAAATCCTGAAATGAATCAAATATTTCTTGCGAGTTTCCCGGCGCGCCCTCACGGAGACGTTTCAGTTTTTCAATTGTGTCAGCGAGAAGGGAAGCGGAATTCTCGCCAACTTCCG
>DATBYL010000238.1:0-30693 GCA_036513735.1 Candidatus Acidiferrales bacterium | reverse complement strand
AATTGTGATTCCTGCCGGCGACGAATTGCCGCCGGCGCTGGCAGAAAAATTAGGAATTATGCGGCCTACAAATCCGCGCGAAAGAATTCCGCGACTGGATGGCGCCGTGGTGAATGTTGCGCTCACACGTTTTCCGCGCGGCGGAGTGGCCGGTTCGGGACGAGTGATCGAAATCGTCGGCAAGCCCGGCGAAATGGGCGTGGACATTGAAATTATTCTGCGCAAGCACCACATTCCGCACGAATTTCCGCCGGAAGTTATTGAAGAAGCGGAAGTGGTGGCGAAGCCGCCGGGCCCGAAAGAACTGGAAAGCCGCCGCGATTTTCGCGCGCTGCCTATCGTTACCATTGACGGAGAAACCGCGCGCGATTTCGATGACGCCGTTTACGTCGAGCGAAAACCAGGTGGCTGGCAATTGCAGGTTCACATTGCGGACGTGGCGCATTACGTTCTGCGCGGCAGCGCGCTGGATCGCGAAGCTCGTTTGCGCGGCACCTCCGTATACTTTCCAGATCGCGCCGTGCCCATGCTGCCCGAAGAACTCTCCAACGACATTTGTTCGCTGAAGCCGGAGGTGGATCGTCTGGTGATGAGCGCCGTGATGCAGCTCGACGAGCTTGGTGAAATTACAGGCGCCGAATTCGCGCAGGGAGTAATTCATTCCGCCGCGCGCATGACTTACACCGACGTAAATAAAGTGATTGAAGGTGATTCAGAAGCTACGAAAACATATTCGCATCTCGCTTCGCATTTTATGGATATGCGCGATCTCGCGTTGGTGCTGAATGCGCGACGCCGCAAACTTGGCTCCATCGATTTCGATTTGCCCGAGCCAATTATTGAATTCGATCCCGAAGGACGGATGACCAGCATCGTGCGCAGCCAACGCAACATCGCGCATCGCCTGATCGAAGAATTCATGCTGTGCGCGAATCAGGCCGTCGCGCATTTTCTGCTGCAGCGCGGACTGGGATTTCTCCATCGCGTTCACGAACAGCCTGACGCAAAAAAGGTAATCGAGTTCGAGGAAATGGCTCACGCGTTTGGATATTCGCTCGGCGTGCCGGGTTTGACGGAGAGGCGCGTGCAAGTACGCAACGCCAGCACGATGAAAAAAGGGCGCGATGGCCGCTCGAATCGCAATAGCCGCGAGCGGCCTATGTTTGTTACCGCCGCGGTTTCCGGCGCGGATGGCGGCGATATTGATATTCGTCCGCAGCATTATCAAAAGTTGACGGAAAAAATCGCGGGCAAACCCGAAGAGCGCATCATCTCCTATTTAATGTTGCGCTCGCTGAAGCAGGCGCGCTACGCCGCCGAAGCGCTGGGCCATTTCGCGCTCGCGTTTCTGGAATATGCGCATTTCACTTCGCCCATTCGGCGCTATCCGGATTTAATTGTTCATCGCGTGCTGAAGTGGGCGCTGGGACATCCGCCGGGATTTGTTTCCGGCACGAGTGAATCCGCCAAGGGCCCTTATCGCGAACTAGAACTGGAAGAAATGGCCGTGGAAACTTCCATGGCCGAACGACGCTCTGTGATGGCTGAACGCGAACTGATGGAATGGAAGACCGCGCAATTTATGGAATCGCGATTGGGCGACGAATTCGACGCGCTGATTATCTCCGTGCAGAAATTCGGATTCTTCGTCGAGCTGATGGAAATTTTCGTCGAGGGACTTGTGCCGATTACACGCCTCGAAGAACAAACCGGCGAGCGCTGCCTCTATCGCGAACGTGATCACGCCATCGTCGCAAATTCGGTTTCGCAACGGGCACGCTCCGGCCGCGCACGCACATGGCATTTGGGCGATCGCGTCCGCGTGGTGGCTGAACGGATTGATCCTCTGCGAAGACGCGTGGAATTTGCGTTGGCCGAGCCGAAGAAAGAACCGTCGTGGAAGCCGGGACAGCCCGGCAAACCGGTGAAACCAGAGAAGCCAATTCAGTTTTGAAAAAATGATTCGGAAGGCAAACGGAATTAGCGTCTGCGGCGGCGAGTTTTAGTTGCAGCGCGTTTCTTCGCGGTGCGTTTCTTCTTTCGCGTACGATTTTTCTTCGCGGATTTTTTATCTTTCGACATTTCGCGCCGGCGCGCGCGCGCCCATCCCGGCTTGTTTGTTTGACGGCCGCGTGCGATTCCCAGCGCATCCGCGGGAACATTTTCGCTGATCACTGAGCCTGCTGCCACATAAGCGCCATCGCCAACACGTACTGGAGCAATCAGCGCTGTGTCGCTCCCGATAAAAACTCCACGTCCGATTGTTGTGGGATTTTTGTGCACGCCGTCGTAGTTGCAGGTAATCGTGCCCGCGCCGATATTTGTTTCGTCGCCGATGCGCGCGTCGCCCAGATAACTCAGGTGCATTGCTTTTGACTCCCGGCCGAGAAAAACTTTTTTCACTTCCACAAAATTTCCGACGCGCGCATTTTCGCGCAGCACAACTTGTTCGCGGAAATGTGAGAAGGGGCCGATCTGCGCGCCTGATGCAACCTGACTCGCGTTCAGAATGGAATATGGTTTTACGAGCACGCCATCGGCCAGCGTCATGTCCGACAAAATACTTCCGGCGCCAATCGTGCAATTCGCGCCGATTTTTGTGCGGCCCAGCAACTGTACATTCGCGCCGATGAAAGTATCCGGTCCCGCGGTCACGCCGGCATCAATCACAACTGTTTCCGGAAATTGAATGCTCGCGCCGGAATTCATCAGCTCATCCGCCGCGCGCCGCCGGAATGTGCGATCCACTTCCGCAAGCTCCGCGCGCGTGTTGCATCCCAGAATTTCCGCCGCGTCGCTGACGATCTGCGCCATCACTGGTTCGCCTGCGGCGGCGAGCGGCGCAATCGCGTCCGTCAAGTAAAGTTCGCGGTGCGCGTTGTTCGGACGCAAGTGCGTCATCACCGGCCACAATTTTGCGGCAGTGAAACAATAAATGCTGGAATTCACTTCATTAATTTCCTGTTGATTTTCCGCCAACTGCGATTGCTCGACAATTGCTGACACTCGTCCGCTGGCCGGATCATTTCCTTGCCGGATAATTCTTCCATAACCCGTTGGGTCGGAAAGCACGGCAGTTAATAATGTAGCCGCTGCTCCACTTTCCACATGCGCGCGCATCAGCGCCTTCAATGTTTCCGCGCGCGCCAGCGGTGCGTCGCCGGGAAGCACCATCACATATTTCGCGTTGCCAATTGCGCGGCGCGCGATCAGAAGCGCGTGACCGGTGCCGCGCTGCGGCTGCTGCAAAACTGTTTTCGCGCCAAGCGGCGTAACAACAGCCGCAACTTCATCGGACTGATATCCCACGACAACGTAAACGCGCCGCGCGCCGCTTCCTTTGCACGCGTGCAATACATGTTCGACAAGCGTGCGTCCGCCGGCGCGATGCAGCACCTTCGCGATATTCGATTTCAGCCGCGTGCCCTTGCCCGCCGCCAGCACCACCATCGCAAAATCATTGCTCGCCATAAAATGATTCTCGCCTTTCAGATGCGCTTCCGCAATCCGCGGCGCTTTGCGATTGACGCAAACACCAACATTTTCAAGTTTTCGGCGCTACAGCATTTTCGCGGCCCTTTCTGGTGTGATTCCCGTACTACGCAACCCTGCACGAAAATAGGGCATCCCAATAATAGTAAAAAATCCGCTGAGTGCAGTTCGCGCCCACTCCGGCGAGGCCGAATGCACTACGCCAGGGGCAGAATCGCCGATGTGTGCGTCAATTCACAAATAATCCCCTGAAAATCCCATACTGGAGGAGTTTAATAATGTTCCGAAAAATCGCTCTACTGCTATCCTTATCGCTACTACTCGGATTTTCCGCTTCGGCTCAGGATACTCCCAGGGCCGATGTTTTCGTCGGTTATCAATACACGCGCCAAATGTATACGCCCGGAACATCATTTAATATGAATGGTGGCATCGGACAGATCGTAGTTTATCCAACGCGCTGGCTCGGAATTGTTGGTGAAATTTCCGGCAACGCCGTCGGGAATATTAGCGCCCCGTTCACCGGAAGCGGCGGAACGCTGTACACCTATATGGGCGGCGCGCGAATCGCTTTCCGTCATGGCCCCTTGCAACCTTACGTTCAAGCGCTTGTCGGCGCAGGCCAGTTGGATTCAACGCTGCAAGCGCGCCTCGGTTCTGCTTCGTCCACGTCGTTTGCAGCGGCCTTCGGCGGCGGATTGGACATTCGAGTTGCTCATCACTTCGCAATTCGCGTGGTACAGGGCGATTATTTTCTGACTGACTTCACGAATCCGATAAATGTGCGGTTCACTCAGAATAATTTCCGCCTTTCGACGGGACTTGTGCTGCGGTTCTAACTATTTAAACGCAGTATGATCTGCGCGAAATAATTTTTGATCAATCAGCCGGAACATTGGACGCCGCGCCGACCACGGCCAATCCTATGCTCCGGCTGATTTATTTTTGCCGCTAGTCCATTTTGGAATCGAGATTGATCCGCGAAAAGGTGCGCGAGTTTTCGGTGTGCGGCTAGACTTGGCAGCACCGAAAGATCTCTGATGTGGCGCTCCGCGAATTTCGCGCGTTAGGAATCCCTCTTCAAGTAAACGTATGCTTTCCTCTTGACGGCAACAACCCTTAAGGTTAATTTATCACCCTTAAGGCTTAGCGAGCCGCCTCTCGTGAAGAAACATGGTTCTCCTGGAAGCGCGAAACATCGTCAAGTGCTACACGGCGGTTCCCGCCGTGAACGGCGTCACATTTTCAGTGGGGCCGGGCGAAGTGCTGGGCTGTGTGGGCCCGAACGGATCGGGAAAGAGCACGATCGTGCGCATGCTGACCGGACTGATTCAGCCGACGAGCGGCGAAGTGCTCTCCGGCGGCGCAGATATTCAGAAGAACTTGGTCGGCTATCGCGAGCAGTTGGGCTACGTACCCGAAGAGCCGGACCTTTATCCGTTCCTTTCGGGCTGGGAATACCTCGAGTTGGTGGGAACGTTGCGTGGTCTGCCAAGCGCGGCGCTTGCGAAAAAGATCGGCGCGATGCTCGAGCTGTTTTCGCTCTCGCCCGCGAAATATGTAGCCATCGGTACGTACTCGAAGGGAATGCGCCAGCGAATCCTGCTGATCGCCTCGCTGTTGCACGATCCCATGCTGCTGATTTTCGACGAGCCGCTGTCAGGTCTAGATGTGAACTCCGCACTCATCACTAAGAATTTGATCAAGTCGCTCGGCGAACAGGGCAAAGCCGTCTTCTACTGCTCGCACGTTTTGGAAGTAGTTGAGAAGGTGTGTACGCGCGTTATGATCCTCCGCAAAGGCAAAGTTCTGGCATACGCCGCGAGCGCGGAGATTCAAGAGCGTGCCGGCCAATCATCGCTGGAAAAAAGTTTTGTTCATCTGTTGGACGAGCGCGACGCCGCGCGCACTGCACAGGACATTATTAGCGTCATGAGGGCGGCGTGAGCCCGAGTGGGCCAAAACTCGCTCAGAAGAGCGGCTGGCAGAGGAAGCCGTTCACACGATTGTTCCGGCACACGATCGAGCGCGTGATGAACGGTGGCGACGAATCCGGCGAACTCGATTTTGGCGTCGGCGCCATGCTGGCGTTGTTGGCCATTCCCGGCGCGTTCGCTTCTGTCGCGGCCTCGCTCGCCGACGAATATTTTTTTATCGTGTTGGCGATGGTTGCTACCGGCGCAGTGGCCATCTGGAAATGGGACGCGCTCCTTCCCGACCGGCGCGATTACGTGAACCTTGCGCCGCTTCCGATTCCGGCCAAGCACATCCTGTACGCGAATCTCGCAGCTCTGTTGCTTCTGGCCGCCGCGTTGGGTTTGGACGTAAATGCGGCATCGTCTGTCCTGTTTCCGTTGATCGCCGTCGGTTCGCACTCGTCATTCGGATACCTGGCGCTATTCTTCGTGACGCATCTTTTTTCAGTTTTCCTCGCGAGCATGTTCAGCTTTTTCATCGTGCTGGCGATTCTTAGTTTGATGATGGTGGTGCTTCCGTATCGAGTCTTTAGGAGATGCTCGATTTACGTGCGTTGCGGTATGGTCGCCGTTCTAATGGCGGTGCTTTCCACAAGTTTTGAGATGAGCGCAATCGTCCAGCATCTGTCTCTAAGCTCACAGCCACTGATCCAATTGTTTCCGCCAGTTTGGTTTTTCGGATTGTGCCAACATCTGCGAGGCCTGCCGGACCCGGCGTTTGGAACGCTGGCGAGAACGGCAATCGTTGCTTCCGTCGCGGCCTTCGCGCTGGCAGTAGCGGCGACCGCGCTCGGTTATCGCCGCTGTTTTAGGAAGAGTTCGGAATCGATCGTGAACTTCCCCGCTATCGGTGGTGCGATCCGCCACAGGAGTCGGCATCGCGCGAGGAATCTGTTCATGCGGGCGCCGTTCGAGCGCGGCTGCTTTTCGTTCACACTGAAAACGCTGTTCCGAAGCGAGAACCACATGCTGATCGTTGGCGGATTCGCAGGAGTTGGCATCGTATTTGCCTCGGAATCGCTGTTTCAATCGGCCGCCGCCGGTGACACGAACCGATGGCCGTCCGTCGCGTTGCTCAGCATTCCCCTGATCGTACTTTACCTGCTTCTCATCGGATTGCGGTTCTCGTTTGAAATTCCCGTGACGCAGCGAGCCAATTGGATTTTCCGCCTCGCGAATCCTGACACGAGCGAGTGCGTTGGCCTGGCGCGGAAAATCATGCTGACGTTTCTGATTCCACCGCTGCTTGCAGTCGCGCTCCCGGCGTACAGTTTCGTTTGGGGTTGGCGAGTAGGAATAATCCACACGGCCGTCATCGCTGCGGTGTCGATTCTGCTAGTGGAAATCCTCCTCGTGTGCTATCGGAAGATTCCGTTCACCTGTTCGGCGCCTCATTTCAAAAGTCGCATTCCCATTTCAGGGTTCTTTTATCTTCTCGGGTTCATAGTGTTCACTTACCTGGTTCCGATCATCGAGCGGCGCGCGTCCGACGATCCAATGTGGTACCTGGGATTCATTCTCGCGCTGACGGGCATTTGGCTGGGGCTAAAACTTTATCGGCGTGAGATGACCCGCTTCGATAGCCACCTTATTTTTGACGAACGCTCGGATATCGGCGACGTCGCCATTGAGGTACTCAATCTCAGTTGGGTAGCAAGGGACACTGAGCAAACCTTTAGAGGTGGTCAACGAGATGGCAATTGAATTCGAGTTCCAGGGTGAATGGTACAAGGTGGATACCCCGCAAGAGGTCGTAGCGCTCAAAAAATACCTCAAGGCCCATGCACAAGAGAAAGAAGGTTCGTCCTCTGATTCCAACACCGATCTTCCTGCACATGGGAAGTGGACGAGCGAACTATTCACTTCGCTTATGGAGAAAATTGGCTACTTCGAGAAAAAATTCTTGGCGGCCCTCCTGAGCGTCTCGCACCCCATAGACGCTCTCACAGTATCCCGTTTCTTTCCGGACTCAGTGCGCTACGAAAAGAAAAGGCTGCGGAGAAAGCTGGGATGGGAGGGGTTGCTGCTCCTCGGCGGCGTCCAGAGCGGGCTTGTTCGCCATGTCAGGGCCCTCGGGCTGGAACCGTTCGACGTATATCAAGTCCACATTAGTTGGAAGAATGGCCAGCGCATCAGATATTTCACCGTGGATCCAGGCTTTCGCTTCGCGGCTGAGAAGCAAGGCTGGCCGCCCCAGTTCCTCCGCGATGCCCTAGGGAAATGACAAAACCGTTCGTAGAAAGGGGCGGAGACTTGTAAGGCTTGGCGGTTGCGGTATTGAAATACCGCGCGACATGCGTGGGAGCGTAAGTGATGATAAGACTCGTGGATTAGAAATCCGCGAGTCGAATCGAAAATGTCTTTTGATTTACAGCCAATTCTGGAAGGCAAACTCCTCAGGCTCAGGCCGCTTCAGCCCGGGGATTTTCAAGAACTCTACGCTGTGGCGTCCGATCCACTCATTTGGGAACAACATCCGAACAGTGATCGCTATCAGGAAGAAGTGTTCAGAGAATTTTTCCGTGAAGGTTTGGAGTCTGGCGCAGCATTGATCGCAATTGATGCAAAAGACGGGCGTGTAATTGGTTCTTCGCGTTTTCACGGATACAACGAAGAAAAAAGCGAAATCGAAATTGGTTGGTCATTTTTGGCGCGCTCCCATTGGGGCGGCGAGTACAACGGCGAAATGAAGGAACTGATGTTGCGGCACGCCTTTCAATTTGTGAACAGCGTGATTTTTGTTATCGGCACGCGGAATCTGCGATCGCAGAAGGCGATTGAGAAAATCGGTGGCGTTCGCGTGGGATCAAGAGTTGATAAAAATGACCGGAATAATTTCGTGTATCAAATCACGAAGAATATTAAATGAACGCAACTTCGCCGAATTCATTTGGGAATTTACGTGGTGCGGAGAGACGCGCCGAGCTTTTCGTGCAGCGCTTCGGCGATGCGCGTCGAAAACTGATTCAGTTGCGCATCTGTAAGCGTGGCGGCCGCGCTCTGAAATGTTACGCGCACCAGCAGTGAAAATTGTCCGGCCGGAACATTTCCTCCGCGAAAAACATCCACCGCTTCAATGGAGATTAGGTCAGCAATTCCCAACGCGCGGATCGCTCCGGAAATTTGCGCGAAAGTGATCCCATCATTCAGCACGAGTGAAAAATCGCGCTCCACACTTTGATATTTGCTGACGGGTGAATAGCGCAGCGCTTTCTGCGCGGCATTGCACGCGGAATAAAACGGATCTAGCAGCAATTCGCCGAGGAAAATTTCCTGACGCAGCTTTAGTTTTTCCGCTGTTCCTCGCGCGAGTTGTCCCGCAACTCCGGTGAAGTCTTGTTGCGTTTGCAACGTAATCGTCCCGACGCGAGCCGGATGCAGCCACGCAGGTCCTCCGGCGTTCCACTGAAATCCTGCGGCCAATTCGCCGATGCGGTCGAGATCGCCTTTCAAATCCGCGAACGAAAATTCGCGCGGCGTTTCGGCCACGGATTTCTCGCGCGCCATTCCTGTTGCGCCGATGGTAAGGATCGGACGCTCTTCCGGCGCGGCGCCATTCCAGCGATAGGCGCGCGAAATTTCAAACAGCCGCAAATTTCTTTGGCCGCGATTTAAATTCCATTCCAGCGCGCCAAGCATTCCGGAAATTCCTGTTGTCCGCATCACCGACGCGTCTTCCGCGAGCGGATTCGCGATGTGCACAGGGACGTCGCTATCAGCGCGGAAAACAACATCGCGCGCGGGATCCACCAAAGGAATTGTGAGAATTTCCTGATAGCCGAGGCCGATCAATCGTTCGCGCAGACGGTCTTCGATTTCCGCGTTTGGCAAACGCGCGGCCGTCGTTCGCGCAACGGGCATTTGTGCCTTAAATTTATCCAGCCCGAAATGCCGCACAACTTCTTCGATCAAATCAATTTCGCGCGTAACATCCGGACGCCACGATGGCTGCGTGCATTGCCACACCGCCTCCGGCGAATTCAAATCCATTTTGTCCGCACGGTGTGGAGCAAATCCCAGCGAAGTGAGAATTGCTTCGATGTCCGCGTCGGGCACGTCCGCGCCCATCACGCGCCACAATTCGCGGCGTGCCAGCAAAATATTTCCCGGCTTCGGAGGATTTGGATAAACGTCCAGAACTCCTGCAAGAATTTCGCCGCCAGCAAGTTGCTGAATCAATTCCGCGCATCGGCGAGAAGCGAGCTCGGCCATTTCCGGATCGGAGCCGCGCTCAAATCTCGTGGAAGCTTCCGTCCGCAATTGAAGCGCCTTCGATGTTCGTCGTATTGAAATTGCATCGAACCACGCCACTTCCAATAAAATGTTGTGAGTTGAAAATCCAATTTCGGAATCTTGTCCGCCCATCACGCCTGCAATGCCAAGCGCGCGAGTGCCATCGGCGATCACGCACATGTCCGCGGTGAGCGTGCGTTCAATTCCGTCCAGCGTTTTCAATTTTTCTTTCGGCGCAGCGCGGCGCACAATAATTTCGTGGCCGCCAAGTTTGTCGTAATCGTACGCGTGCATCGGCTGGCCGAGTTCCAACATCACGTAGTTCGTAGCATCTACAACATTATTAATAGATGTTTGGCCCATCGCGACGAGTCGATCGCGCAGCCACGCTGGCGATGGTTGCACTTTCACTCCGCGCATTACGCGGGCGGTGAAGCGTCCGCACAATTCGGAAGATTGAATTGTCACGCGCGTGGCGCTTGATGCCGCGTCCTTTGCTTCAGTAAATTTCGGTTCGATTTTTTTCAGTGGCAATCGATACGCTGTCGCAATTTCGCGCGCCACTCCGTAATGGCCCATGCAATCGGGACGATTGATGGTGACTTCCCCGTCCAGCAGCGGACCCGCCGAGGTTTCTTCAATCGAGTCCACGGAAAGTCCGGAAAGCGAAAGCCGCGAACGCAGCGCGACCGGCGCGTCGGTGACGTCCACAAATTCCTTCAGCATGTTGTAGAGAAGTTTCATTTCAACAATTTTTCAGAAAACGCTTTACGGAAATTGACGCAAGAATCGCACGTCGTTTTGCGTGAATACCTGCAAATCGTCGATTCCAAATTTCAACATGGCAAGACGATCGATGCCAATTCCAAACGCGAATCCATTTAATTTTGCGGCGTCATATTTCACGTAGCCATAGACCGCCGGATCCACCATGCCCGCGCCGAAAAGTTCAATCCATCCAGATCCTTTGCAGCGCGAACAATTTGTGCCGGACGCATTCGTTCCGCTGCCGCCGCAGAAAATACACGACGCGTCAAATTCCACGGACGGTTCCGTGAACGGAAAATAACTGGGACGAAAGCGCGATTTTGTTCCCGGGCCGAAAAATTCCCGGATGAAAAAATCGATCGTTCCGGCGAAATCGCAAAAAGTTAAATCCGTATCCACGGCGAGGCCTTCAATTTGATGGAACGCAAATGCGTGCGTCGCGTCGGGATTATCGCGACGATACACTTTTCCCGGCACAATAATCCGCACAGGAGGTTTTTGCTTTTCCATGGTGCGGATCTGCATCGGCGAAGTGTGCGTGCGCAGCAGACGCGGCTCAATTTTTGTTGACGATGAAGAAAGCGCGCTGGACGGCAGTTCCATGTAGAACGTATCCATGTTGTCGCGCGCGGGATGATATTCGGGAATGTTCAGCGCCTCAAAATTGTAATAAGGCGTTTCAATTTCCGGGCCGGCGACAACGGAATATCCCATCGACAGGAATATTTTTTCAATTTCCTCGAATGTTTGGCGGACAGGATGCCGCGTTCCGATGGGGCGCATTACTCCGGGCAACGACAAATCAATTCGTTCGCGCGCCAGAGATGCTTGTTCCGCTGCTGCTTCGGCGGCGAGGCGACGTCCTTCAATTTCCGATTCCACGATTCCGCGAAACTCATTCAGCGATTGTCCGACGGCTTTTTTCAGATCCGGCGTCGGCGCTTTCTTAAGCCAATTATCAGTAATGTTTGCGATTACTCCGGACTTGCGTCCGAGCCATGCATCACGAAATGTTTTCCAAGATGCGTCATCGCTCACGCTCTCTGCGTCACGTTCAAAATCTGTGCGCAGTTCGGCGAACGCTGCGGCGAGTTGCGCGGGCGTTTGCACGTCGAGTTCTACGAGAGATTTTGTTGTGTCCGCTTTCATAGTTAGACCAAACAAAAATATGGATTCAAAAGATTACACTATCCGCGCATTGTCACAAAGGAGGCGCCGCTTCATTGCCGATTTTATTTAGAAATTACAAATCCAGAAAAACACGCGCGCGCCAACCGTCGTCTACATTTTCTACCGCGAACTGATGCAACGTGACTGCTTTGATTGCGACGCCGGTTTTGTGACGAGCGCGATCGATTGGCTCGCCGTAAACGGTTCCGCGGACACGGCCTTCATCTAAAAAAGTTACGGTTGCACGACGAAGGACTAAACGCTCGGCGTCGGACACGGCCAAAACTTCGGCGAGCCACGAATATAATAAGGATTCGACGTCTTCGCCGGATGCTTCAATTTTTCGTTTCTCGGTTTCGCGGACGTTTTCTAAATCGCAGGCCAGAGAAATCATGGCGAGCGCGGAGTTCGCGAATAATTCTTCGAGCGTCGCGCCGTAAGCGAGGAAGCCGACATCGGCGGGGTGCTCTAAAATTTCAAATGGGCGCGACATGAATTGATTGTACTCGCAGTTAGCCGGCGTGGAGGGATGAGGCTAAAAACTGCATTATAATGCATGTTTGGGGCGGATTTTGCCGAAAAGTGCATTATAGTGCACTTTTTGGTGGGGGAAAAAACAAGGAAAAAGCTCTCAACGCAGAGACGCAGAGGCGCTGAGAAAAGATTTGAGAAAGCAAGACGCGAGATTTGGCTCTTGGCAGGTCGGGTTGGGATGGTGCATAACTGGCACGGGCTGAAGCCTGTGCTACCTTAAGTCCTTTATTTGCATAACGATCACCCGCAGATCGCTATAAGTCCTTTATTAGCACATACATCGCAAAACAGGGGGGTGGGGGGTATCGGATTTTTTGATTTTGGGATTATGTTTGATGGGTGGGCGGAAGCGTAATGCATTGATTCTGAATGGGTTAGTGTTTTGGTAGGTAGACATAAGCGCCGATCAGGCGATCGGCGTTTCCGGCGCGGGACGGCCCGGGTTCCCGCCACGGCGGGGGCTACACATCGGCTTCGGCTTTGGCGATTGCGTGTTCTAGTTTTGAATCTAGTGATTTTGCTACGGCGGTTACTTCGGTGTTTCCGAACTGGCCGAAGAGCGATGAAGGCAAATCATATTCTGCGCGGACGGCGTGGCCTTCGATTTCGTAAACAATCATGCGGAGTGGAGCGTAGAGCGAGGCGCGAATGTCGTGGCGCGTCATTTGGATGGCGATGAGAGGATTTCCGAGGACGTATTGTTTTGCTTTGCGGGCGGCGCCGACGATGCCGAGAAGTTTTCCGTGCTGCTGGATTTCAAATAGCATCAGGCCTTCGACGCCTTCGGCGGCTTTTAGGCGTTTTTGAGCTTCTGTTGGATTGCTTTCGATATCTTTTATTAATGACTGGTCGAATCGGCCTAGCAGCTTTTCAAATTTTTGTGTGAAGGTATCAAAGTTGGATTTTATTTCGCGAGTGATGTGAACTACTTCAAATGGTCGTTCCATTTTTGCCTCCAACCTATGCCGGCTGGAAGCCGGCGCTACGACGAGCATTTATTTTCGCGCGGAAATTATGCGGCCTAGCGCGCCGCGGACGCGCAATTTATCGGTGCGTCCGGCGAAATAGCGCGCGTTTATTTCTTCCACGCCCAGATCTTCGAGGTGCGTGAAGCCCATTTGATGCAGGCGCGCGGCCAAATGCTTCGGAGAGAAAAATAGTTGGAATGGTTCGCCGGAGGCTTTTACGCGGGCGGCGATCCTGTCAAATACCAGGCGCTCCAATAATTTTAGCGAGGCGCGGGGGACGGCATAGTCGAAGACGACTCCGCTGCCGGTGGGCATTGATGCGATGAAGCTGACTGTTTCTGCGAAGGCGCGATCGGTTAGGTAGGGAGTTACTCCGAGCCAGGAGAACATTGTTTTGTCATGCGTGGAGAATCCTGCGCGGTGCAAACCATCTGAAATTGTTTCGCGTTCAAAATCGACGGGAACAAAAACTGTTTCCGGTGGAATATTTATTGCGGCTGCGCGGAGTTGCTCACGTTTCCATTCTTGCGTGGCGGGATGATCGACTTCAAAAACGCGGAGGCCGATTGGGGCGTGCGGATTTCGATATGCGAAAGTGTCGAGGCCTGCGCCGAGGACAACGCATTGGCGGACACCGTTGGCGACGGCGCGGGACAATTCATCTTCCGCGAATCTGCTGCGGGCTACTAGAAACGCGCGCAAGGATTTCGAGACGACGCCAGAATTTTCCGAGATGCCGGCCTTTATTCGCGCGGCGTAGTCCGCGCCGACAATCCGCACGGCCAAGGGATCGTCCAACACGAGGGGTGTATCGAAAATTTGGTGAGCGGCGCGGCGGATGGCGACGCGGAAGGCTGTGCGGCTTGGTTTGGCTTCGTGCATATTTGGTGAAGTCGAGTGGAAATCCTAAGGTCTAGAGACCGGAATCCTCAGGTCTAAAGACCTGAGCTACAGGAATCGCTGGTGGTGCGCGATCATCCACAGGTCTAATGACCGGAAATCTTAAGGTCTAAAGACCGGAAACCCTCAGGTCTAAAGACCTGAGCCACAGGAATTTGTTGCTACTGTTGGAATTTTGGTCTCATCGCTGCGTCTAAAATATTGGCCAGATCAATCGATCCATTCTGACGCATTTTTTGAGCTGCAGTTTGCCCGTGATTATTTTGAACCGAAAGATCGGCTCCGGCCTCAATGAGTGCGGTGAGGCCTTTGGAGTCGAAGCACTGCATGATTGGTGTTTCGCCGAAACGGTCCTTCGCATTCAAATCAGCGCCGACAGCGATTAGCGGTTTCAGTGCCTCGATATTGTGACAGGTGTTGAAGATTGGCGTTTTACTTTGATCGTCGCGAGCGTTTACGGCGGCGCCCGCTTCAACCAACGCGCGAATAGTTTCTTCGATGTAGGTCGATTTCTTGCGTTGCGCAACAAAGAATTCCAGAGCAGTGCGTCCCGCGTGGTCCGCCTTCTTCACATCGGGATGATATTTCAGGATTTCTTGAATCACTTCACCGTTTCCGGAACGCGCGGCGGCCATCAACACCGTATCGGAATTATCGGAAGGCTCCGCGCTGTTGGAGATTCCATTTACGTCCGCGCCTTTGCTCAATAACAGGTCGACGGTCGCGAGGTCGCCGCTTTCGGCTGCGGCCCTGAGCGCACGAAATAAAAGCTGCGCGGGAAGATGATCCTGATCCGCGAGCATGCGGGCTGCGAGATTTGCATCGCCACGGCCGGCCACGCTTACGAGAGCGGCGCCGCCATCGTCGGCGAGAGCAAGCGGTGGAGCGCCTGCGGCGAGAAAGTTTTGAATTAGTTGGTTGGATCCGCGGGCCGCAACGATCGCGAACAGGTTACGGTTTTCGTCGGTTTGCGCTTTGAAATTCCAATGTTCTGCTAAGAGAGAAGGCCACGTTTGGTCTGTTTCTTCCAACCATTTGCCGAGTCCGGCGGCGTCGGCGATGGAAGCTTCAAGTGTTTTCACTATTTCAGGCATGCCCGCCGTGAGCCCGACGTAATCCACTACCTGTTTCTTGTAGTCATCGAACTGGATAGAAGAAATATAGAAGATCGAGTCCGTCCAGGGTCCTGTGTACTGATTTTTCAGCGAAGAATATTCCGCGCGGCGAAACTCATTCAGCAAGTTGACGATACTAGCGTGAGAGATTTTCGCGTGATGTGTGCCGGTGATCAACGAGAAGAATGATCCGCCATTGAAGGTGACCGATCCATCGCCCTGAATTTCGACGGAGTAGTCCAGACAGTCCTTATCGTCAAACCGGCAGTCCCTTTGCATCAGGGTGATGCGGAGCGAATTCCAATTCTTGATTTCCGGAAGCGGAGTTTTTTCGCCGGCCCACTGCTCGAGCGGATAAATTTCAACGTGGTCTTTGATAGAGGCACGCACCGGCTTACCGTTTGTTTCAAATGGTGTGAATTCGCGCTGCGCCTCGACCTCTTCAGCCTCAGTGAAAAGTTCTTTCGCGCCGCCGACGGCTTTTGCCGATTCAACATGGCCAAGCGGCGTAACAATTACGTCCAGCACGACGGAAAATAATCTGCGCGGCATATTTGCAGTGTGGATCTGGCGTAGCGGTCCGATCCGGTGCGCCGCGATTTCTTTTTCTGGGAATTGCACCGGCGGTTGTTCCTGAGCGCGCGATGAGACGGCGCAGCAGAGAAAGGTTGCAAGGAGTCCGACGACGCGCCATGAATTGATTCCCATTCTCGCCGCCTCTTCTCTTTGGCCGCTTCTACTTATCCAGCCTTGCCTTGGTTACGTCGTCCAGAAGATCGGTGGGCGCGCCATTCGCGATGAAATTTTGCCGCAACTCACTCGATCCTTTATTCACGACACTGGCGAGCAACTTGGTATTTTCTTCGGTGCGTGCCGCAAAATTCCAATTCTCCGCAACGAGCGAGGGCCACGTCTCATCCGTTTCTTTTAGCCATTTACCGGTCCCAGCCGCTTGATTAATGGCGGCCTCCAATGTTTCGAGCGCGTCAGGCATGCCGGCGAGAAATCCTAAGTAATCGAAGACTTGTTTCCTGTTGCCGTCACATTCTATGGACGTTGTGATGCCGGTTTGATCTGACATAGGGTCTTCGTAGCGCTTTTTCAGAGAAAAATAATCGGCGCGGCGAAATTCATTCACCAGATTGGCGAGGGCGTCTTTGGGAATCGTTGCGTGATGCTCGCCCGTGATTAAGGCATACGGGCCGCCATGGAACGTGACCGACCCATCGCCACGAATTTCCACGGAGTACGACAGGCAGCCGCCATCACACATTTTTGCTTGCTTAAATGTGATTCGCAGGGAATTCCAGTCGTGGATTTCAGGAAACGGAATTTTCGTTTTGGCCCATTTCTCCGGCGGATAAACGCTAACCGCGTCTGTGATGGACGCGCGAACTGCTATACCGTCTTGTTCAAATGGCTTGAATTGACGTTTCATCTCAATCGCTTCGGCCTGGTCGAAAAAGTCTCCCCGTCCGGAAATGGCCTTTGCCGATTCCACTTTTCCTTCCGGGGACACAACTACTTCCAACTTGATCGCGTTGAATGGAAACCGCATGCCTTCTCCGCGAATGGATTGCAATGTTCCAATTCGGTGCGACGCGATTTGTCTTACGGGAAATTCGATTGGAGATTGTTCCTGCGCGCGAGCCGGGGCTGCACAAAACAGGAAAGCCGTGATTAATAAAAGGCCGGCGCGGCGAACTTTTGGTATCGGTTTCATAGTTCCATTTTGTACATGATGTTCGACGTGCGATATCGGATTGGAGTTGCAACGCTAATATGTGGAAATTAATCGAATCGCATACAACGATTTGCAGGAGTGGCAACATCCAAATAATTAATCTGTTAGGCCCCTAATTAGTTATGGCAGCGGCGGCGAGACGGCCACGCGAACGGCGTGGTTTTTCATCGCCAAACTTGGGACGAGATTTTTTTGCGCGTCCTGAAAGATTGGGGAGAGGTGTGTCTGCGGCTGGTTCGGAGGCAGGGAAGCAGCGAAAATCTATCAAATTGACGCCTATGGAGGGTGCCATGATTTTTCTCCGATACAAAACTGGACTGATTGTGAGGAAAGTGGAAGGGTTTTTGATGTTGTTGTTTGTTTCGGTTGCGCTTACGGGATTTGCGTTTGCGCAACAGAAGGCGCAGACGGCGTCGACACAGAGTGCGGCGGGATCGGAGAAGAATTCGACGGGGGCTTCGGCGGCTACAAAAGCGGCCAGCGCGAAAAAGGTGGTGGAAAATTCAGAGGCGCTTGGGCCGCAGAAATTGCCGCTGCGGAGAGTGGTGCTTTACAAATCGGGGATTGGATATTTTGAACATGATGGGCACGTGCGCGGAAATGAAGATGTGGAAATTGATTTGACGAGCGGGCAGCTGAACGACGTGCTGAAGTCGCTGACCGCTTTGGATTTCAGCGGCGGGCGGATTGTGGGCGCCAGTTACAATTCGCAGGAACCGGCGGGACATCAACTGGAATCGCTGCCGGTGCCGGTGGCTGATAACACGACGCTCGTTTCACTGTTGGAAGATTTGCGCGGCGCGCGTCTTGAGGTCCGCAATTCCGCGGGAGCGTTCACGGGACGGCTGCTGAGTGTGGAAGAAAAATCGCGGCGCGAAGGGACAGCGGAAGTGAAGTTCAATCAGATATCGCTGTACGGCGATTCAGGCGAGGTGCGCACGTTCACTTTGGATTCCAGCACAAATTTTCGATTCGCGGATCGCGATTTGGAAATGGAACTTTCGCGGGCGCTGGGACTTTTGGATTCGTCGCACCAGGAAGATACGCGGCATTTGGTGTTGAGCACGGCGGGAACGGGCGACCGGCAGATTCGTGTGAGCTACATCAGCGAAGTGCCGGTGTGGAAGACGACGTATCGAATTGTGATGCCGGGCGCGACGAGTCCTGAAGGAACGAAGCCGCTGCTGCAGGGTTGGGCAGTGGTAGATAACACGGTGGGCGAGGATTGGAATGACGTGGAGCTTTCGCTGGCTGCGGGCGCGCCGCAGAGTTTCATTCAACAACTTTCGCAACCTTATTATATGCAGCGTCCAACGGTGGGCTTGCCGCGCGGAGTTTTGCTTTCTCCGCAGACGCACAACGGCACGCTCGTGCCGATGAATGACGGGAAGCAGGGTTTGGAGACGAAAAACAGTTCGATGGGAGAAACGATTACCGGGAGGTCGATTACGAATCTTCCACAGAGTTCGCGTTCGGCACAGATGCTGGGGCAAATGGATCCCGGAGCGCAAACGAATGGCGGGCCACGCAATTCGACGTTTGAGGGATTGCCGAAGGGGGCGATTAACGTCACGTTCGACGGAATTAACGCGCAGTGCAACTTGCTGAAGAGCAGCGACGGATTTTTTTCGATTAACGATTCGCGGATTGATGATGTGGAAGAATTCGGAGTTGGGACCGGTGGCGCGGTACAAATGGCTTACGTCAGTAATGCGAATATTGCTGGCGCGATGGAGCGAAGCACGACGGCGGCGCAGGGCGGATTGCTGGGGGATTTATTTGAATACAAATTGAAGGATCGCGTGACGATCCGGAAAAATCAATCGGCGCTGGTGCCGATTGTGCAAACGGAAATCGACGCGGAAAAAGTTGCGTTGTGGAATGCGAATCTGGGAATGGCGCGTCCGCTGCGCGCGTTGTGGCTGAAAAATTCCAGCGATTTGGTGCTAGATGGCGGCAGCTTCAGCGTGATTGAGGCGGGAGTTTTCGCGGGAGAAGGATTAATCGAGTCGATTCACCCCGGAGAAAAACGGTTGATCAGCTATGCGGCGGACCTGGCGATGCAGGTGGTGGCGAAATCGAAATTAGAACCGGAGGAGCTGACGCAGATTCGAGTGACGCGCGGAGCTTTGATTCGCACGGTGCAATCGCGATTGAAAACAACTTACACGATTCGCAACGAGGATTCTTCGGCGCGCACTTTGATTCTGGAGCAGCCCATTCGCGATGGATGGAAACTGACGGAGGATTTGAAACCGGAGGAGGAGTCGGCAACGGCGTATCGTTTCCGGATTGAAGTGAAGTCAAAAGAGACGAAAGAATTTGTGGTGGAGGAGACCACGCCGAAAGTGGCGGCAGTGAAACTGGATAATTTGAATGAAACATTGATCGAAACATTTGTGAGCAAGCAAGAAATTACGCCGGAGCTGGAAAAATCATTGCGGCAAATCATTGCGCAAAAAGATGCGATCGCGAAAATGGATGCGGATTTGAAACAGCAGCAAGAAGAGTTGAACGGGATCGGCTCAGATCAAA
This sequence comes from Candidatus Acidiferrales bacterium, assembly GCA_036513735.1. Lineage (GTDB taxonomy): Bacteria > Acidobacteriota > Terriglobia > Acidiferrales > UBA7541 > DASTCZ01. Next base: position 11,258 of record DATBYL010000238.1, on the reverse strand, counting down.
GCCGAGTGCGCGAGAATTTGCAGGCGCTGAAAGGAACGGTGGAAGAAAAGGCGCTGGCGCAGCGATATGTGAAGGAGTTGGACGAACAGGAAACGCGATTGGCGACGCTGAAGAAGCAGATTGTTGATGGGCAAGCGAAACGCAAACAGGCTCAACAGGAATTGGATGACACGATTGAGCATTTTACGTTTGATGGAGATGGGAAAAAAGAATAGGCGCGCGAGCAGAGCGATAGCGGATAGAAGTGGAGATGAAATTTCGGGCGCTTCGGTTGTTGGCCGGGGCGTCCGAAATTATTTTGCCGCGCGCGATTGGCGCTGAAAGATTTAGCGCCGGAATTTGCCGTGCACCGGGAAAAGTTTGTAATCGAAGTGTGTGTGAAAACCGTCTAGTACAGTGATGTTTGGTGAACGTGTAATAAAAATCGAACGACTCAGCACGTTTGGAGGTCACCATGTTTGCTTTCAGCCATAGAACGCAACGGATCGCCAGGAAAATAGAATTCTGTTTCATGTTGTTGATTGTTTCGGCTGCGCTTACGGGATTTGCGTTTGCTCAGCAGAAAGCGCAGCAGGCGAACGCGAGTCCGGCGGCGACGGGGAAACAATCCGGTTCGGGTGGGGCGGCTGCTGGAGTGAAGCCTCCTGTTGCGGCGCGGAATGCTGCGCTGACACTTACCACGGGCACGCAGAAATTGCCGCTGCGGCGAGTGGTGCTTTACAAATCGGGGATTGGTTATTTTCAGCACGATGGGCGCGTGCGCGGAAACGAAGATGTGGAAATTGATTTGACGAGCGGGCAGCTGAATGACGTGTTGAAGTCACTGACGGCTTTGGATTTCAGCGGGGGACGAATTGTTGGCGCCAGTTACAATTCGCAGGAGCCGGCGGGACATCAGCTTGCGTCGCTGCCTGTGCCGGTGGCCCAGAACAGCACGCTTGGGTCACTGCTGCGGGATTTGCGAGGAGCGAGATTGGAAGTGCGCGCAGCGAGTGGATCATTTACCGGACGATTGTTGAGCGTGGAACAAAAGTCGCGCACGACGAACGGATCGAGCACTTCGCAGGTGGATCAGATTTCTTTGCTGGATGATGCGGGCGATGTGCGTTCATTTACTTTGGAGCCGGGAGTGAATGTGCGCTTCGCGGATCGCGATTTGGAAATGGAATTGACGCGCGCGCTGGGGCTGCTGGATTCATCGCATCAGGAAGATACGCGGCATCTTGTTTTGAGCACGGCGGGATCGGGCGACCGGCAAATTCGCGTGAGTTACATCAGCGAAGTGCCGGTGTGGAAAACGACGTATCGGATTGTGCTGCCGGGTGCGACGAGTCCTGAGGGGACGAAGCCGCTGCTGCAGGGTTGGGCAGTAGTGGACAACACGGTGGGTGAGGATTGGAATGACGTGGAGCTTTCACTGGCGGCGGGAGCGCCGCAGAGTTTTATTCAACAACTTTCGCAACCTTATTATATGCAACGGCCGACGGTGGGACTGCCGAGGGGAGTTTTGCTTTCGCCGCAGACGCACGAGTCTACAATTTTTACGGGAACTGGTGGACTGGTAGGCCAAGTTATTGATCCGGACGGCAAAGCAGTGATAGGGGCGACTGTGCGAGTGATGAACGATGCGGGTAGCGTGGTTCGGCAAATGAATAGCGGCGCGGGCGGGCGATACGCGATCAATGACCTTCCAGCGGGGCAGTATAAAGTTTCCGTCACGCGGCCGAATTTCAAAACTTCAGTGGCTGACGCCGTCAATATTATGGGAGGACGAACATTTGAATTGCCTGTGAAACTTGAAGTTGGGGCGACAAACGTGAATGTTGAAGTGACGATGGGCCAGCAGGTGATGGAAACGCAGAATACGTCGACGCAACAGAGCGTGACTAGCGGAAGAAACATCGGTGGCGGCGGAATTGGCGGCGGATTGGGAACTGCCGGCGCCAGCATGACGTTTGACGGAATGAACGGGCAGGACAGTTACCTGAGGAGTGAGGATGGGGAGTTCGGAATCACGAACGCGAACAATCAGTTTCATGCGCTTTCAACTAGCGTGACGGGAGCACAGGGAGGATCGCTTGGGGATTTATTTGAATACAAATTGAAGGATCGTGTGACGATCCGGAAAAATCAGTCGGCGCTGGTGCCGATCGTGCAAACGGAAATCGGCGCGGAAAAAGTTGCGCTATGGAATGCGAATCTGGGAATGGCGCGTCCGTTGAGGGCGTTGTGGCTGCAGAATTCGAGCGATCTGGTGCTGGATGGAGGGAGTTTTAACGTGATTGAAGCGGGAGTTTTTGCGGGAGAAGGATTGATCGAGTCGATTCATCCGGGAGAAAAACGGCTAATCAGCTACGCGGCGGATTTGGCGATGCAGGTGGTGCTGAAATCGGATAACGAGCCGGAAATATTGACGCGCGTTCACGTAGCAAATGGAAATTTGATTCGCACGACGCACGAACGCACGAAAACCACTTATACGATTCGGAATGAGGATACGTCGCCGCGCACGGTGATTATCGAGCAGCCGATTCGGTCGGGATGGAAGCTGGTGGAGGATTTGAAACCGGCGGAAGAGTCGGCGACGGCGTATCGCTTTCGCGTGGAAGTGAAATCCAAAGAGACGAAAGATTTTGTGGTGGAAGAGGACCATCCGCATTCCGCGACAATCAAGGTGAGCAACATCAGCCAACAATTGGTGGAGACATACGTGAGGCAAAAAGAATTGACGCCGGAAATGGAGAAATTTTTCCGGCAGATTGTGGCGCAGAAAGATGCGATTGCGAAACTTGACGCGGACTTGAAGCAGCGGCAGGAAGAATTGAACAGCATCGGCACGGATCAAAGCCGAGTGCGCGAAGATTTGCAGGCGCTGAAAGGAACGGTGGAAGAAAAAGCGCTGGCGCAACGTTATGTGAAGGAGCTGGATGAGCAGGAAACGCGGTTGGCTGCGTTGAAGCAGGAGATAATTGATTTGCAGGGCAAACGAAAGCAGGCTCAGCAGGAATTGAATGACACGATTGAGCACGCCGCGCTGGATGAAAGGCCGAACGCGAACAAGGAAGATTAAATCCGGAGATTGCGAAGGGCCCGGGTTCCCGCAACGGCGGGGGCAACACATTTAATTTGCGGGCTGCGAGTGCGGAGGTGGGATGAAGTTTGATGATTTTGGTGTGCTGACTTTTGATTGTTATGGAACGCTGATTGATTGGGAGACGGGGATACTGGCGGTGCTGCGTCCGTGGGCGACGCGCGTGGGGATTTCGGCGACGGATGCGGAAATGCTTGGCGCGTTTGGTGAAGCGGAAAGCGAGGCGGAACACGAGAAGCCGAGTGCGATTTATCCGGAAATACTTCGAGAGACGCATGCGCGGATGGCCAAGCATTTTGGAGTGCCTGGTGATACGAGTTCGGCGGATTTGTTGGGGAGATCGGTGGGAGATTGGCCGGCGTTTGAGGATACAACGGATGCGCTGAGGCGTTTGCGGCGGAGATTCAAGTTAATTGTGGTGTCGAATGTGGATCGGGAATCGTTTGCACGGACGCAGAAACGGCTGGGGATTAATTTTGATGCAGTGGTTACGGCGGAAGAGGTGGGCGCTTATAAACCGGACGCGAAAATGTTTTTGAGGGCGATGGAAGTTGCGAAGGGATTTGGGGCGAAGCGCGAAAATATTTTGCATGTGGCGCAGAGCCTTTATCACGATCATGTTCCGGCAAAAAGTTTTGGGTTGAAAACGGTTTGGGTGCAACGGCCGAGCAAGCGCGGAGAATTTGGGGCGACGAAGGATCCGGGAGTGGATGTGAAGCCGGATTTGATTGTGCATTCGATGAAGGAATTGGCGGATGTGATTGAGGCGGCGTGATTTTTGGTGGCCGGAAGATTACGGGCGTTGACTTTCGCGGTGTGCGGAGGATTGTTGAACGGAGATGATGCGGCGGATGGACTAAAATTGTATTTGAGATTGCGGAGGGAAATTATGCTGCGACGCCGCGGAATTATTCTTGTTGGATTATTGGCAGTGATAATTCTTTGTTTGGGCGGTGCTTCGTCTTTGCGGGCACAGGCGCCGGGAGTGATTTCTGGAATTGTTCTTGCGCCGGATGGGAGTCCGCAGGCGCATGCGCGAGTTTATTTGCAGCCGGGGAACGGACGACCTCCGCGCACGGTGCTGACCGACGCGACGGGGCATTTTAATTTCGGGAATACCGTTTCGGGGATTTATGATGTGCGGGCGCAGGCGAATGGGTTGTGGAGCGAGTTGGTGCACAACGTTAGCGTGAAGAAGAATGATGAAGTGAAAGTGAAGTTGCAGATCAAGGCGGCGGAGCCGAAGCCCGGTGAGAAACCTTAGAGATGTGCGCGAGTTTAAGAAACCCGCGTTTCAAGTTTGATTGAGAGACAAATTCAAAGACAAATTCAGGAACCCCACGTTCGCCCGCTGCGCGGGACGAACGTGGGACACCCCGGTCTTACCCCTCGATCTAAATCTGATTCGGCTTTTTTTCTAGTGCTTGTCCGTGCTGCGCTTATTTGCGATGGCGGCTTCGATATCTTTTGCGGAATAGGGGAGGGCCGGATTCAGGATTTCGTGGCCGTCGTGCGTGATTAGGATGGTGTCTTCGACGAAGAGGGCTTGATCGCCCGCAGTGAAGCGCGGCTCGAAACAAATTACGTTGCCGGCGCGGAGGACGCGCGGAAAACCGTCGGCCATGTCGAGACCGAGTCCGTGGAGAGGCCATTCACCATTTTTCAGGGCGTTGGCGGCGGCTTGTTTGGCCATTTCGGATTTCAAATTATCTTTGTGTTCGTTGATGTAATTCACGCTGGCTTTGACGATGTCGTCGGCGGTGGTTCCTTCCTTCATTACATTTAATCCAGCCAGATATGCGCCGTTTAGCAAATCCAAAGTTTCCGCCTGGGCTGAATCAAAGTGGCCGGAGACGGGAATGGTGCGGCCAAAATCACCTTTGTACATTTCGTAGTCGCAGCCAACGTCAACGCGGACGAGTTCGCCGGACTTCATGGTGCGATTGCCGTTATGAATATCGGCGAAGGCCGCGAAGACTTCCATGCCGACTGCGTTTGGGCCGGATTTAATCCACGGCCAGAGAGACGGGCCTTCGGAGCCCGCTTGCATGCACGCGTTGACGACGGCGGCTTCCACTTGACGTTCAGTTTTTCCGGGAGCGATTGCGCGGGCGCCGGCCCAGAAACCTTCGGCGGTAACCGCGGCCGCTTTGCGGAGGAGCGCGATTTCGGCGGGAGATTTTACGGAGCGGACTTCGTCGAGGATTGGAAAGGCGTCTTTTATTTCCACGTCAGGCCATTTCGTTTGAATGGCCGCGCGCCAGAGCAGATGCGGATTTTCGATTGGCGCGAGACCTTGAGGATTGCTGTTGATGCCGGACATGGCGCCGGTTTGGCCGGCTCCGTCAATATAAATGACGAGCTTAGGATTTGCGGTGCGGCGCGCGTCGATGAATTCGATGAGGCCATCCCAGGAGACGACGTGCTCGATTTTCAGGGCGGCTTCGGTTTCCGCGCCGACGGGGATATAGGCGCTGCTCAGGCCGCGATCGGATGCGGCGAGCGAGACGATGCCGCGGAGTTGCTTCGGGAGAAAGAGCCAGGATTCTTTTGAGGCGCCGTCAATTGCGAGAACCGCGCCGAGGGCGTTTGGAAGTCCGGTGAAATAATAAAAACTTGGGTCCTGATGGAAGCCGAACTCGTCCCAGTGTTTGAAGTCGGAGGTGGAATGGAGAAGGATGATGCCGTCAGGAACTTTTTCCATGGCGTTGTGGCGGCGGGCTTGAAGTTCGGCGAGGTCGAGTTGCTGCGCGTGCGCGGCGGCGGGCAGGGTTGAGAGGATGAGAAAGAGAATGAGCGCGGATTTTTTCATTGTTGGCTCCGAGTTGGGATGGTGGATCGGCGCATGTGTTGAGTGTCAACAGGAGAGCAATTTTGTTGCCATGGATAAGTGGTTCTTATTCAGTGGGTTGGGAGTGGCGGTGAAATTGGGGGTGTTCGATATTGAGACGGGTTGTTCGGAAGCGAGAGGGCGAATGCCACCACCAGGAATGGCGGTGCCACATCGTGCGATCTACGGGATTATTTTTTCTTGGGCTGGGGCTGGAAGGTGACCGGGCCGCCGTAATCGGACACGAGGCGAAGATTGCCTTCGGAATCGGCCGAACCATTTTGCGCCGTCAGAATTGCGATTGTGTAAATGTCCACGGGAAATTGGCCCGCAAAAAATTGGAGAGTTACGCCATGCTCGGAACAAACCGGATCCTGACTAAAGTCCGGCATATCGATGTGAAAAATGCCGCTTTCATCGACGGTTGTATCGTCAGATAAATAGACGTCGAACCAGGGAGTTTCGTCGTCGCCTGGATTGTGAAGCATAATTTGGACGGCGTATTTTTTCCCGAAGAGAAGATCGGAAGAAAGAATTTGCCCCGAGAATTTAATGGTGGGGAGCTTCACGCACTGAAAGATTTCGCGGCCGGAATAGGCGGACGGGTCTGCCACGTTGATGATTTTGATTTGGCAGCCGGGTGCGTAAATGGCGACCTTCACGCTTGATGCGGGATGGCCCGCTACGAGCGCGTGAATCTTGAGCGTGTCCTCGTCGCCCGGTGAGAACCGATCGTACAGAGACTTTTCCTTCTGGCCCTTGGCGTTCAGCGTGTAAAAAACGGAAATCATATTGCCGATGGAAGCGTCGTCCTCCGAACCCAAAGCGTCCGGAAATTTTATGGTGATATCTGGCGGAGGCGCAGCGGCGGGATCGAGATCCTGCGGCAGGCCGGGAATCGCCGGCTTGGCATAGAGGAGCAATTGGCGCTGGTCGAGGAGCGGAGCAGAAAGTTCGTCGACGAAGGATTGAGAGACAGGAGAATCTTTGGGATTATCGCGATCCCGCAAAAGATTTCGCGATACGTCATAGTAAATCGAGGGGGTGCCTTCCGGTTCGATGGTGTGATCGGGCATGGTAGCCAAGAAAGGACCCTCGTCTAGCTTCCGAAGTTGCGCTGTGAGTTGAGCCTTCGTGGTACCGGAATTTTTGGCGTTTTGGAGGAAGCTCAGCAATTCTTCGGTTGACTGCAAAATAGATCGCCGCCTTTGAAGAATCTCGTCGACCCAGGTGCTTTCGCCAAACGAAGAGCCATCCGAGAAGAGTACGGCCCTTACGGAAAAGTCCTGCTTGCAGGTCATGGAGACGAAATCGGGTCTGTGGATTTTGAGGATCGTGGATTCCTGATACAGGATTTGCACGGAGTCACCGATCAGGCTATCGGTGCGGTATCTAACGTAGCCCGGGGGCCTGCCTGGCGGCACGCGGGAATCGCACGCGATGAGGACGGCAGTGATGGGAATTTGTGATTGGTTGGTGATGGTGAATTTCGACTCGATTGTATATTCGGGATCAACTTCCATTTTTACGGTGAAGCGCGGGTCTGTTGTGGTGCTTTGCGGCGCAGCGGATAAGGCTGCTAGAAGGAAGGCGAGGGTTGTCAAGACGAGTTGCATTGTCTATTCAGCAAAGCTGGATTTCCGAGATGAATCGTTACGGGGTTTAGGACGCGGAGAGTTGAAGGCGCGTTGCATGGGTTGTGGAGCTGAGGCGCCAATCGGGAGATTTACGTTCCCGTTCGCGGGAAGGCGTACCGACCCTTCGCAACCCGCTCGGGGGCAGGCAGGAGCGTCGGCGCTGCTGATCCGGCGTTCACTGTGCGTTAACACATGCGGTGGGTGTTGGCGGATAGTCTTGCGGATTCGATTTGGGGTGGGGATGCCGTTGACTACCCTATCCGGGTATGGTATCTCCTAGTATGGAGATGTATGGGATTTGCGGCGAGTGATGGTTGGAAGTTGGATGAATTTCTTCTTTGGGCGTGAGGTTATTTTATGAGAGTTGCGGGCTTGGCGATGCTGACTATTTTGGGCGTGGGTGTTGTTGCGTTCGCGGGATGCGGGCGTGGCGGAGATATTTCGGATGCCGGGGCACCTCCGCCGCTGAAGGTTGAGAAGGCGGAGGACGCGAATGTTTTCACCGTGGAAAATACCGGGCAGTTTCCGCTGGTCGCCGCGGTGGATCACGTTGCGGCTTCGGAATTGAAAACGACGGGGACGGTGAATCCTGATATTTCGCGCGCGGTGCCGGTGGTTTCTTTGGCGAGCGGGCGAGTGGTGGAAATCGACGCGCGGCTGGGAGACACCGTTCAGAAGGGACAGTTGCTGCTGAAGGTGCAGAGTTCGGATATTTCGTCGGCGTTTTCGGATTATCAGAAAGCGACGGCGGACGAGCAACTGATCCGGACGCAGGCGGAGCGGGCGGAACAGCTTTACCAGAAAGGCGCAATTTCGCAGAACGACATGCAAATTGCGGAAGACGCCGAGACGAAAGCGAAAGTGGATGTGGCAACGACGGCGGAACGGCTGCGTGTGCTGGGAAATACGGACTTGATTCATCCGACCGGAATTGTGGAGATCCACGCGCCGATTTCAGGAGTGATTACGGACCAGCAGATTACAAACGCGGCGGGAGTGCAGGGGCTGAGTTCGCCGAATCCATTTACGATTTCGGATTTGTCGTACGTGTGGATTTTGTGCGACGTGTACGAGAACGATCTTGCAAATGTGCACATGGGAGAGACAGCCGGAATTCGATTGAACGCGTATCCGGACAGAACGTTCACAGGAGTAATCAGCAACATCGGATCGATCATGGATCCGAATTTGCGCACGGCGAAAGTCCGGATTGAGGTGCGGAATCCGGGGCTGATGCGTCCCGGGATGTTTGCGACGGCTACATTTCACGGACAAAAGGCGGAACATTTTACGGCGGTGCCGGCCACGGCGATTCTGCATTTGCACGACCGCGATTGGGTCTATATTCCGGCGGACGAGAAAAAATTCCGGCGCGTTGAGGTGAAGGGTGGAGACATGCTACCCGGTGAAATGCAGATTGTTCTTTCCGGAATTTCGGTTGGGCAGCAAGTGGTGACGAACGCGCTGGAATTCCAGAATCGGGTGGAACAGTAATGATTCGAAGGGCCGTTGATTTCGCGCTGAACAACCGGTTCATTGTGCTGGCGGTGGCGCTGGCACTTTTTGTTTGGGGAATTATTGCGTTCAAAAGATTGCCGGTGGAAGCGTATCCGGATGTGGCGAACACGTGGGTGCAGGTGATCACGCAGTGGCCGGGACGCGCGGCGGAGGAGGTGGAGCAGCAAATCACAATTCCCACCGAGATTCAGATGAACGGAATTCCGCATCTGCAACATATTCGCACCGCTTCGCTGGCCGGGCTCTCCGTGGTGAATTTAATTTTCGGTGACGATTCGGATAACGACTGGGATCGCCAGAAAGTTCTGGAGCGGATTTCGCAGATCACACTTCCCGCCAACGTTTCCGCACAAGTTGGGCCTGACTTTAGTCCGATTGGATCGGTGTACTGGTACACGCTGACCAGCACGAATCCGAATTATGACTTGATGGAAATGAAATCGCTGCAGGACTGGACGATCAGCAAATACATCAAGGCGGCGCCGGACGTGGTGGACGACTCGTCATTCGGCGGACTGACGCGCGAATATCAGGTGAAGGTGGATCCGGACAAATTAATTTCATATGGACTGAGTTTGGCGCAGGTCGAGCAGCAATTAACGAACAGCAACGCGAATGCGGGGGGAAGTTTCATCGAGCAAGGAGCGCAGCAGATTAATGTGCGCGCGGTAGGGCTGGTGACCGATGTGCAGGACATTGAAAAAACTGTTCTGAAAACGCAGCGGGGCACGGCGATACGCGTGAGTGATATCGCGCAGGTGGTGCAAGGGCCGAAAATTCGATTGGGTCAGATCGGGAGGGCGATTCATCGCGCGGATGGAGTGGTGGTTGATGACAATGACGTGGTGGAAGGAATTGTTTTCATGCGCAAGGGCGCGGACACGGCGGCAACGATGGACGGCATTCACGCCGCGGTGGAAAAACTGAACGATCACATTCTGCCGCCGGGCGTGAAAATTGTGCCGTATCTGGATCGCGACGATCTGGTGCACTACACGACGCACACGGTGCTGGAAAATTTGGGCGAGGGAATGATCCTGGTAGTGATTATTCTATTTATTTTTTTAGGAAATGTGCGCGGCGCGCTGATTGTTTCGATCACGATTCCTTTTGCGCTGCTGTTTGCTTCGATTTGTCTGGACCTGCGGCACATTTCCGCGAATTTGCTTTCGTTGGGCGCGCTGGATTTTGGAATGGTGGTGGATGGCGCGGTAGTGATGACGGAAAATATTGTGCGTCATTTAAACCGGCGCGAGTCTGTGCAGAAGTCGACGATGGATTGCATTCGAGAAGCGGCGCATGAAGTGCAGCGGCCGGTCTTCTACGCGATTGCAATTATTATCACGGCGTATCTGCCGATTTTCACTTTGCAAAGCGTGGAAGGAAAATTATTTAAGCCCATGGCGTGGACAGTGGCGTTCGCATTGTTGGGGGCGCTGATATTTTCCATGCTGGTGGCTCCGGCGCTGGCGAGTATTTTCTTTCGCGCGGGAGTGAAAGAGTGGAAAAATCCCGTGCTGGTTTTTATTACGGCGCGATACAAGTCGGCGGTGCACTGGACGATTCGGATGCGCTGGCTGACGGTGAGCGTGGCGGCGGTTTTGTTTGCGTTTGCGATGTATCTGGCATTTGGAGGCGCAATCGGATCGGAATTTCTGCCGCATCTGGATGAAGGAGCGATCTGGGTGCGCGGAACACTTGCGCCGAGCACGGGACCGACGGAAAGCGCGCGAGTGGCGGAGCGGGCGCGTCAGGTGCTGTGTTCATTCCCGGAAGTGCCGCAGGTGGAAAATCAGATTGGGCGGCCGGACGACGGAACGGACACGACCGGATTTTTCGACATGGAATTTTTCGTGGACCTTTTGCCGAAAGATAAATGGCGGCCGGTGTTTCATGAGAATAAAGACGCGCTGATTGCGGCGATGGACCGCGAGCTGGAAAAAATCCCCGGCGTGTTCTGGGGATTTTCGCAGCCGATTTCGGATAATCTGGAAGAAGCGGTGAGCGGGGTGAAAGGCGCGCTGGCGGTAAAAATTTATGGGGATGATCTGAAAACGCTGGAGTCGAAAGGCGATGCGATTGTCGGAGTGATGCGCGGTGTGCGCGGCGTGGAGGATTTGGGATTGTTCCGCGTGCTGGGGCAGCCGAATTTAAATTTTGAAGTGGATCGCGACGCGGCGGC
>DATBYL010000237.1:0-9359 GCA_036513735.1 Candidatus Acidiferrales bacterium | reverse complement strand
AATTGATTATAAAAAGTCCGCGTCGCCTCTGGGGAGTATCCGCTTAACCCCGGATTCAGCGTCGCAAGCAGAACGTGATCCTTGTCGAATCCCGTATCAATACTGCGCAGATTTTCCAAACTGCGCAAAAATAATCCCGCGCCGATCAACAGTGGGAGAGATAGCGCGACCTGGAACACGATCAGCGCGCCGCGAAGGCTTACTATTTTTCCGCCCGCAACGGACGTGCGCGATTCACCTCGCAGCGTGAGAGCCGTCGAAGATTTAGAGGCGCGAATCGCGGGCGCGAGACCAACGATTGCTCCGACGATAAGAGACACAAGCAAAGTGAATCCGAAGACGCGCCAGCCGAATGGCGTATCAAGATTTCTTCGGAAATCCGCGGGAATAAATCCGATAAGCGCCGCCTTCACCCAGAACGCAACCAGAATTCCGGCGACGCCGCCCAGAATTGAAATCAAGAAACTTTCTGTGAGCCACTGGCGCAGAAGGCGGAATCGGCCGGCGCCCAGAGCAAGCCGCACGGCGGTTTCCTGACCTCGCGCGGATGCGCGTGCCAACAAAAGATTTGCAAGATTCGCGCACAAGATCAGAAGCACGATGCCGGTTACGGAAAAGAGCATCAGGAGTGGTTCACTCATTTCTTGCTGTAGATGTGCTATTCCCTGATTTCCCGGCTGGAGCTGAATCACTCGCGCAGCGAATTGTTTTCGCGCGAAGTCAGTCTGTCCCACCATCAATTGTTGCGCTTCAACCTGGCGAAGCTGCTGATAGAGAACTTCGAGCGAAGCCTGCGCTTGGACCAGCGAAACTCCCGGTTTGCGGCGCGCCATCAGCGTGATCCACTGGTGAGTGTGGCTTTGCATGCGGTTGGCGGGAACCGGAATAAAAGCAGACGTCATCATCATCGGCACAAAAACATCCGGTATTTCTGAAAGTTCCGTGCCGTAAAAACCTCGAGCAGTTACACCAACCACAGTTAATGCGTGTTCGTTTACTAGAATCGTCTTGCCGATTAGCGACGGATCTTTTCCGAAGCGCCGCTCCCAGAATCCGTAACTCAAAACTGCTATAGGGTTCGCACCCGGTGTCCGATCTTCGTCCTGAGTGAACAGGCGACCGGCTGCAGGACGTGCGCCGAGCACGTCGAAATAATTTCCAGAAACCAACCGGCCGCGCACGTGTTCGCTCTCGCCGCCGTAACTCACATTCATTTGAGTTCCGCCAATCGCCAGCACTCCTGTGAACACATCATTCTTGTCGCGAATATCCTGATACATCGGATAGGAAAAAGAATCGTTCTGCCCGGACCTGGGCACAAACGTCGTAATCTGCACCAGCTCATCCGGATTTCGCACCGGCAAGTTTTGCAGCAGCACTGTATCCATCACCGCAAAAATTGCGGTGTTTGCACCGATGCCAAGGGCGAGCGTTAGTATTGCCGTCGTCGCGAAGCCGGGACTCTTGCGCAACATTCGCAAGCCGAAACGGATGTCCTGCCATGTTTGCTCGAAGAATTGCGTTCCTCGCGCGTCGCGGCATTCCTCTTTTGCCAGCGCAACGCTGCCAAATTCGCGGCGCGCACTAAGTTCCGCATCTTTGCGCGTCATACCCGCGCGCACATTTGCTTCGGTGCGTTGCGCGAGATCGAAGCGCAGTTCGGAGTCGAGTTCATTGTCAGATTGCCTTGCGTGAAATAAATCGCGCATCCACATCCGAAACTTTGTGACGAAGCTCATGGCGATTCAGACTCCTTTGCGAATTGCTCGATCTTCGCAATCACTTCATTCTGAAAATCAATCGAAGCGCAGCGCGATCATCGGATCCACGCGCATCGCGCGGCGCGCAGGAATGTAGCAAGCCAGAAAAACCGCACTTCCCAGCACGATACAAACTCCCGCATAGGTCATCGGATCGGTCGGCGCCACCTGATAGAGCATGCTGGAAAGCAATTTCGTAGCAGCCAGCGCACAGAGGCTTCCGATAGCAATTCCAATCGCCGCGCCGAACATTTCTTGACGCAAAATCATTCGCAGAACATCACTCGGTTGCGCGCCAAGCGCCATACGCACGCCAATTTCGCGCGTCCGCGCGGCAACTGCGTAAGATGTGACGCCGTAAATACCACCCGCCGCGAGAATCAGCGCGAGTAGCGAAAATAATCCCAGCAGCGTGGCCGCGAATCGTTGCCGCGCGATGGAATGATCCACGAGTTGCGATGCTGTTTGGACTTCAAAAATTGGCTGAGACGGATCGACGGAAAGCACGGCACTGCGAATTGCCGACGTCATGCTGATTGGATCAGCGGTCGAGCGGAGAACCAAAGTAGAAACACGGCTAAAGCCGGGGAAATATATTTCCGCGGGCGCAGGTGAATCGATCGAAATATCGCGCACATCCGCAACAACGCCGGCAATTGGAACAGCAGTGGATTTCCCGGTGGCAACGCCCATCAGAAGTTTTTGTCCCACCGCGTCTTGTCCGGGGAAAAACTGTTCGGCCAAAGTTTGATTGACGACGAGGACTTGATTCGCGCCGGTGATGTCTTTTTCTTCAAACGCGCGGCCTTTCAAAAGTGGAATCCGCATGGTCCTGAAATAATCGGGAGTTACCTGGCGAAAATTTGCGACCGGATAATCGCCCGGACCTCTTGGCGGCGCGCCTTCCACCAGAAAACGAGTGACGCCGGTGTTCGGCACAAGCGGAGTCTGATTGATCTCGCCGGCCGCTGCGACGCCGGGCAACGTGTGAAGTTTCGCCAGCAGTTGTTGATGGAAACCAGCGATGGTTTGAGCAGTGTTGTATTTCGAGTTGGGGAGCGCGATGCGTGCCGTTAATAAATGATCAGCGCGGAACCCCGGCGACGTCGCGATCAATTGCTGCAAACTGCGAACGAGTAGTCCCGCACTAATCAGAACCACGACCGCGATCGCAACTTCCGCAGCCACTGCCATGCGATGAGCGAATTTTCGTCGTGATGTTGGCGAGGAGCGTTGGCCGGACTGGAGAACGCTGTTCGCACTATTTCGGCTTCCGCGAATCGCTGGAAAAATTCCGAACAAAATTCCAGAAATAATTGAAATGCAAAATGTTGCGATCAAGATTCTCGGGTCGATATGAATCGCGTGCAATTCCAGAATTGGCGCGTCGATCATTTGCCCGAGCCATTTGGAAAGTAGCTGCAAGCCGGCCCACGCGATTGAAAGCCCCAGCAATCCTCCAAGCACTGCGAGAACGATACTCTCCGTTAGTCCCTGCCGAATCAGCCGCGTGCGATTTGCGCCCAGAGCGTGGCGCAGAGCCATCTCTGCTTCGCGGTTTGTGGATCGCGCGTGAAGCAGACTCGCAACATTCGCGCAGGCAATCAGCAGAACAAGTCCCACTGCAGCCCAAAGAACCAGCAGTGCGCTTCGCAAGCCGCCCACGTATTTATCCAGCAACGGCTCGACGCGTACTCCGATACCGCGGTTCGTTTGCGGATAAACGCTTTCAAGCCGCGCAGCGATTCCTTCCATTTCAGTTCGCGCTTCCGAAACGCTCGCTCCATCAGCCAGACGGCCGACCGTGAGCAACGGATGGTAGAAGCGATTTGTAAACTCATCCTTGGTCAGATTACCGAGCGGCAGCCAGATGTCGGCGCCCTGCGGGAAGCCAACGTCTTGCGGAAGAACGCCGACGACGGTATAGGTCTGCTGATTCAGCGCGACGGACCGGCCAAGAATATTTGGATCAGAAGCGAAACTGTTTTTCCATAATTCACCGCTCAGTATCGCGACTGGCCCGTTTCCAAGTTTGTCCTCTTCGGGCAGAAAAGTTCGTCCCATGGCAGGCACGATTCCCATCATCGGAAAAAGATTGGAGGAAATAATTGGCGCGTGAACTTCTTGCGCGCCGCCGTTCACAACCAGAGTTGAATTCCCGACGCTCGTCCAGTTGTACGCTGCCAACTCTTGCAAGGAATGCGATTGCGCGCACCAGTCGGCGAAGTCGGCCGAGGAAGCGCCAAGCTCGGGCAGCGCTGCATGCGTCTCAGAGATCGCGACGAGTCGATTTGCATCGCGAAACGGAAGTGGCCGCAGTAGCACCGCATCCACAACGCTGAAGATCGCCGTGTTCGCGCCGATGCCGAGTGCCAGTGTAAGCACGGCGACGATTGTGAATCCCGGATTCTTGCGCAAGATGCGCAGGCCGAAGCGGACGTCCTGCCCCGCATCTTGGAGCCAGCGCACGCTGCGCGTATCGCGGCACTCCTCTTTCGCCAATTCTGTACTTCCGAATTCGCGACGCGCGCTGCGTTCCGCTTCTTCGCGCGTCATTCCTGCGCTCACATTGGCTTCGATGCGTTGCGCGATATCAAAACGCAATTCGGCGTCAAGCTCGCGCTCGGATTGTTTCACGTGAAACAAATCGCGCGCCCACATCCGGATTTTTGTCATCAAACTCATCACAATTTTCGATCAAATTGTTCCACGTGGAACAATTTGCGTAACCGCAATCGATTCTTGCGGTTGCGCGGATTTTCCCGAAAATCGGGATCATCCTGATTCAGCGGCATCAGAGCGTTCGAATACATTTGTGCTCGTGATTACGCGCCCGGCTCAACTGTTTTCAATACCTGGCTGATGGCTACCGCCAGCCGCTCCCAATTTGTTTCCTCAACTTCCAACTGACGCCGCCCGGCCCTCGTAATTTTGTAAAATTTCGCGCGCCGATTATTTTCGGAATCGCCCCACTCGGCGGCGATCCATCCGCGGCGTTCCAACCGGTGCAGCGCGGGATAGAGCGAGCCTTGCCGCACCTGCAGCGCCTCGCGCGAAATCTGCTGAATGCGCAGCGAAATTCCATAGCCGTGCTGCGGCCCCAGCGCCACCGTCTTCAGGATCAGCAGGTCCAGCGTGCCTTGCAGCAGGTCAGTCTTAATGGGATTCATAAAGCCTCTCTTCTCCTAGACGCTCGACAAGGCTAAACGTTTCACCTGTAGAGTGTCAAGGAGAGAGAAAGTTAGACACATACCAGCGCCTGGTCGAACTGCGCAGTAGCCAAGAACAACAAATTTGGCTAAGTTAATTCAGAATTGTGGCCATGGCGACCCCAAGCCGCTTCTGGTTTCCTTGCTCGAAGCAATTTGGCATCGGTGTGACCGCCTGGACACGCGACGACGCGGAAAAAATGGCGCGCGAGATTTTGGCGAAGTATTACAGGGGAGCCGAGATCGTGGGAATTGTTGAAAATATTGATGTTCGCGCACTTGATCAGAAGCACGTGGTTCCAAACATGGGGCCGGTCACTTTCGTGGGGGTTTGGTATCCGTTCCTAAATTTATAGAGCGTGCTGACTCGGTGCAATTTTCGTTTGTGACAGGTGCGGTTGCATCGAGAGGCAATCTTATTTCCGCGTTGCCCAAGCAACGCCGTCCGGATTCCCGCCAGCATCAATCCGCCCAACAACTTCCAGCGTCGCAAGGTTAATCACAGCCACATTATTATCCGGCGAGCACGCCACGAACGCGCGCGCTCCGTCCGGCTGCATCACAATTCCCGCCGCGCCGCGTCCCACCGCGATTCGCTTAACAATGTCGCGCGTCGTAGCGTCAATCACAGTCAACGCCGCACCGTTTGTTCCCGCCTGACCCGCCACGAACACTCGCTTTCCATCGAGCGTAAATTTCAAACGGTTTGCACCGCGCGTATCAGCCGCAACAGTTTGCGTCACGCTCTTCGTCGCGATATTAATGATAGAAATAGTTCCGTCGCCGGCGTTGGCCACCCAAATTTCTTTTCCGTCGGGCGACACGTCAAATCCTTCCGCGCCAGCGCCGACAGGAATCACCGTTTGATTCCAGTCTCCGCCCGGCGCGCCCTGCGGGCCACCTCGGCCGTTCTGTCCGACTGGAATATTTCCGCGGCCGGGAAGCGAAGGTAAATTCGCTTGCGCGCCGCGTCCGCGAGCAGCGTCCGGAGTTCCGCGCTCAGGATTTGCCGGCGCGCCCGGAGGCGGCCCTCCGCGTCCCGGCCCTCCGCCAATCACTTTTTCAATGATGCTCACCGTGCCCGAGCTAACATTCGTCGTGACAATTCGATTCAGCTCCGGCGAAACCCAAATCATGTGCGTTCTGTTTTGCCCGGTGCCGAAAATCCAGTCCACGCTTTGGCTAATCGGATCGTAACTTCCAATCGCCTTCGCCGCTTCCGCCGTGAACCAAACTTTTCCGCCAACGAAAGTCAGTCCATGCGGCCCGCGCAACGCACCAAGATCAATACTCGGCAACGCTTTCTGCCCGGCCAGATCAACAACGGCCAGCGAGTTGAAAGCTCCGCTGCCATAATTTGAAACGTACGCAATCCTTCCATCCGCGGACGCGGTCACTTCGTGCGGATCATTTCCAACTGGAACGCGCGCGATGACTTGCAGCGTCGAAGGATTCACAATCGCAAGAGTTTGATCCGTTTTAGAAAGCACCAGCAGCGTATCTGCCGGAGTTTCAACTGTACGAGGTGCGCTCGCACCAGTAAGCGCGGCCAACAACAGTAGGGAAGCCAGCATGATCTTCATAATTGCAAAAGATACGCCAAAGTTTCGCGAAAAGCGATTGTCACGTTTCCCGTTGCTCGCGCGTCAATTGTGAAGGAAGATGGCGCGCAGGTTTTCAGAACTAATTCTCGCAACCAAATCGCGGAGGCATGGCGCGAATGTATTACGCAGGAGTTGTCGTCATGGGTCTGGTCGTCGGCGTGCTCGTGGGACTTGCCGGCATTGGCGGCGGCGTGGTGCTCGTGCCCGCGATGGTTTATTTGCTGGGCATGGACCAGCACATGGCGCAAGGCACCTCACTTTTTCTGCAATTGCCGCCGCTCGGCCTCGGCGCGATGCTCACCTACTGGCGCAACGGGAACGTGGACATTTGGGCGGGCGTCATGTGTGCAGCGGGATTTTTCTTCGGCGGATATTTCGGCAGCAAGATCGCAATCCAAATGGACTCGCGCGATTTGAAAGGCGCGTTCGGAAGTTTTTTAATTTTGGCGGCAATTCTGTTGTGGTGGCGATCCCGTCCGCAGCCTTTGGAGAAAAAATCCAATGGCTAACCGGCGTCTAATTCTCTTTCTGGTATTCGTTGTGGCCGGCGTCGTTGGCGTCGCGTCGGGATTGTTCGGCATCGGCGGCGGAGTTCTTCTAGTCCCGCTGCTCGTTCTGCTGTTCGGATTTCCCCAGCATACCGCGCAAGGCACCAGTTTAGCCGCGCTGGTGGCGCCCGTCAGTCTTCTGGCTTTTGTTAACTACGCGAACGCCCATGAAGTCAGTTGGACAGTCGGTCTTCTTATCATGCCCGGAGTTTTCGTCGGAGGATTACTCGGCGGCAAACTTGCCCACAAAATTTCTCCGCGGCGCATGCGCCAGGCATTTGCGGTTTTTCTGTTCGTGCTCGGCGTGTGGCAAATCGCTTCTGCGTGGATGCTGCATCCGAACGCGCCCCACTAAACGCGCGTTCGCAACGTGCAACGCCTCACATCAAATGGTTCGCGCTACTTCTGGCTTCCGCCCGGCGTGCTCATCACCGCCGCCGAACTTCCCGCCACCGGCGTGCGCAGCGAGAAAAGTCCTTCCGTTGCTGACGCCGCAAGCACCAATCGCGATGACGATCCCGCCGCAAGCGTCGGGAAATTTCCTTCGCCAAGTTGTCCGTTCAACTGTTTCCATGCCTGCCCTTTGTTTGTGGAAACAAAAAGCCCGTGCCGCCGCGTGGAGACGATCCACTCGTCGCCTTCCACTGCAACGTCGGCAACTTGCGTATCGGGCACATTCAGAAAACGCCAGGTTAGTCCACTATCATTACTAACGAGCGCCCCGCCCGTGCGAATCGCGAAAAGTGTATCGCCGCCAGCGATCACAAGTTTCTCGACGTCTTTCGCGTGCAGCGTTGGATCGGCGTTCGCCCATGACGCGCCCGCATCACGCGAAATCGCTAGACCAGTATCGCCGAGCACCCAGAACGAATTTGCATCGGTAGAAATTCTCACCACGCGCACCGCTGCGTGCGGAGTGCTGGAAGTTTTGCTGTACGAATCAAATTCCGTCCAAGTTGTTCCGTGATCGCGCGACGCGATCAATCCATCCGAAGTCGCCGCCAGCCAGAGGTTCGCGCTGAACGCGATATCGTAAATCTGGCTTTTCAGTGGCTTGGAAAATACTGACGTGCGCGCCGCAGCAGAACTTGCCGCAGGCGCGGAAGTTTTTGCCGAAGCAGAAGTAGTCTTCGTCGTGCGCGCCGCAGGCGTCGCCGGCTTCGCAACAATCACGCCCGTCTGCACCCAGGTTGCATGTGATGCGTCATATCGCAAAAGTCCGCCGGATTGCGGCGTTGCCAACCATCCGCTCGGTTCCGGCGCCGCGTAAACGTGCCGCAAAGTTTGTGTGCTCGCGTTATGTCCAATCGCCGACCACGTGCGTCCGCTATCGTTCGTCGCATAAATCGATTCCACCGCGTTCGTCAGCACCAGCAACATTCGCGCCGGCTGCTGCGGATCGGTCACAAGTTCACGCACTTGACGATGAGAAAATCCTTCATTGATCGCCGTGAACGTCGCGCCCGCATCGCGTGTCACGTAAACTCCCAATCCTTCCACGCCCAAAATAATTCTGCCCGGTCGTCGCGCATCCAGCAGCAACGCGCTGATCGTCCAGTTCGGCACGCTCACTCGCGCCCACGTTGCTCCGGAATTCGTCGTCTTCCAAAGTCCATCCGTAGTTCCCGCGTAGACGGTCGAAGGATTCGTCGGATCTTGCCGAATAATTTGCGTGCGCCGCGAAAGAAATGGAATGCCCGCGTACTTTGCCCACTTCGCCGCGCCGTTATCGCTGTGATAGATGCCCGAGCACGCGCTCGCATACACGCGATCCGGATTCGTCGGATCAATCGTGATGCTCATCACATCGGAATCGTCCACCATGCCCGTTGGAATATTTTGCCAATTCTTGCCGCCGTCCACCGTCTTCCACGCTAGGTGATATGTGCCCGCATACAAAATATTTGCGTCGCGCGGATCGGAAAGTAGTGAGTCGAAATTGCGAAGATCCGCGTGCCCAGCCGGAGAAATCCGCTCCCATCGCGCGCCGTCATCGTGCGAACGGTAAACTCCATCCAGCGTACCCGCGAAAAATAAATCTTTGTCGGCGTCCGTCTGAATCAACGCGCGTACGGATTGTCCCGCAAGTCCTGAAGCGCGCCACGTTGCACCGTTATCATCGCTGCGAAAAACTCCGCCGCCATTTTCGCCAAGCGTGCGCGTTGCCGCATACAAATGATGCGAATCTCGGCGGTCCACAATGATCGCCATCACCACTGTGTCAGCGCGATCGCCCAT
>DATBYL010000236.1:0-8215 GCA_036513735.1 Candidatus Acidiferrales bacterium | reverse complement strand
GGGCGCTCGAATTCGTCGGGCTTGTCAGCGGATGCGGCGCGCGCGGCGGCCGCCGAAGTTGCGCCGTCGCGCGAAGAGGATTTCGGCGTGTGAATATCGTTAGCTACGTTGCCATCGCGTTCTGTATTTCCATCGCGGGTGTTCGGCGAGGAGGCGGGAAACGGTTCAACTTTAATTGTGTGAGTGACATTCAAAGCAGTGGCGGGCATGACGGCATCGAGCCACTGTTGCAATTTGGTGAGAACGGCTTTGCGATCCAGGATTCCTTCGCGAGCTGCGCCTTCTCGGCGAACGGGAGAATGAGGTTGGTGCATGGTGTGCGAAATCCTTGTGGCGCCTTCGCGTTTCGTGGCGCAATGCTCGACTTGGTAGAACCTAGCTCGTAAATAATTCGATGCCTGATCCAAACCTTTCGTGCCCTATCACGAAAGGTTTATTGCGAATCATTTACGAGACGCGCTTCTATTATTTCTTGGCCCCCTTCAGAGCGGGCATTGGCAATGGATTTGATTTGTTCAAAAAATACTGCTGAGCCATGTTAACTAAGTTACTGGTAAAAATATAGAGGACGAGTCCACTGGAAACGGGGAAAATGATGAACATTCCGCCGAACATGATCGGCATGAGCGCCATCATTTTCTGCTGCGCGGGATCGCCACCCGGAGTTGGCGTCATTTTCTGCATGGCGTACATCGATACGGACATGAGAATCGGCAAAATGTAATACGGGTCCTTTGAGGAAAGATCCTGCAGCCAGCCGAACCACGGCGCGTGGCGCAATTCGATGGTGACATTCAACATTCGGTACAGCGCGAACCAGATGGGCATTTGCAAAAGCGTTGGCAGGCAACTGCCGAGCGGATTGATGCCTTCGCGGCTGTAAACAGCCATCACCTCTTCATTCATTTTCGCTTTGCGCGGATCCTTCATCGAATATTTCTTGTAGCGATCCTGAATGGCCTTCACTTCCGGCCCAACGCGTTGCATTTTTTGCATCGAGCGCGTGCTCTTGATGCGCATGGGAAGAAGAACCATGTTCAGCGCGATGGTAAGAGCTACGATAGCCCAGCCGTAATTCGGAATGTAGTTGTGAGTCCAGCGGAGCAAATAAAAAAGTGGTTCGGCGATGATGGCGAGCCAGCCGAATTGGACAAGCTCATTCAGTGGAGGACGAATTTGTTTCAGCTCGTCGAGATTTTTCGGGCCGACGAAAAGCCGTAGGTTGAGAGGGCCGCCCTTGGATGAAGCAGCAGCAACTTCCGGAATTAATTCAGTGCTGGTGCTGCTGCCGTCAACGACCTGGCGGCTGACGGCCCAATCTACGAGCGTCATGGACGTGCCGACTACGTCGGGCTGACCGGCTCCGGCGAGCTGGCTGACGGCGGCGGGTTGGTCCGGAGTGCTGTTGACAGTTTGCAGCGGCGGAAGAAATGCCATCGCGAAAAATTGATCTTCCATGCCGGCGAAATCCAGCGGACCGGACTGAATATTTTTCTGCGTGGGATTATTGGGGATGCCGAGTTTGCTTGCGGCGAGAAGATCCAATTTTCCGCCAAGACTGAAAAACGCTTGCGTGGCCTGACTGCCGCGGCCACGGAATGCGCCGAGATCGCCAAAGCCTCCGCGCCAAGCAAGGGCGGCAGAAACGGGACGTCCATCGAGTTCGACGCTGACGTGAACGTCGGCGATGTAAGTGTTGTCGAACTTAATTTTCTTAATGACGGAAAGATGGCCATCGCTCCATGTGAAATCCACTTCGGCGGGCGCCTGAATTGCGCCGGGAGTATCGGGCGTGACTTTTACTTCATAAAGGCCCGCGTTGGCGCGGGATTCGAGTTGCGGATCGTCCAACACGAGGGCGAGAGGCCAGCCGCCAAATTGTGTGGCGGCCAGCGGGTGGACGAGATCGAGTTTTTGCGGCGGAACACTTTCGTCAGTGTATTGCTCGAGAACCCATTTGTGAACGACCGCGCCTTTGTTGGAAATCTCAACGTGATAGACGCCGCTTTCGATGACGATAGTGCGCTCTGCAGTTGCGGCGTGCGCTGGAACAGGCGTGGATGGCGCGGATACAATTCCTGTGATTTGCGAGCCGATGACGTCGTGAGATGGATTTTGCGGAGCGGGCGATTGAGCGGCTGGCGTTTGAGAAGCTGGCGCTTGTTGAGAAGTGGATTGCGAATTTGGCGATGTTGACGTGGCCGCGGTCTGCGATTGATCCGTCGGCGGCAGCGGCTTGGGCTTATTGAGATAAGACGCGCCGATGAGGACGGCGAGGCAAAGAATTACCGCGAGGAGAGTGCGGTATTCATGGGACATTTCTTTCTTTGGTTCGGTCACTGCGCGAACTCCTGGCCGCGCGTGGCGCGAACATTTTTATTTGACTGGGAACTGTGGGAATGAGGCTCGAGATCGGGAACGGGATCGAAGCCGCCGCGACTGAATGGTTGGCAGCGGCCGAGACGTTTTAGTGTGAGCCAGATTCCGCGGCGCGCGCCGAAACGTTGGACGGCTTCGCCTGCGTAATGCGAGCAGGACGGATAAAATTTGCAGGCGGAAATATTCATAGATGAAAGATAGGTTTGATAAACGCGAAGCAGGAAGAGCAAGACGCGCGCGGTGATGCCGGGGCGATTTTCTGTGGACTGCACTGGACTTGATTCGCTCAAGTGAGCGCGCTCCGCAGCAGGCTGAGGAGTTCTTCCGTCAGCCGAGAAAATTCGATCCGCGCCACTGTGGCGCGCGGGTGAATCACGATGTCCCATCCGATTGGTATCTCCGACCTGTGGAGCCGCAGGATTTCGCGGATACGTCTGCGAATCCGATTGCGCACAACCGCGCCGCCCAAAGCTTTTTTTACGCTGGAGCCGAATCGGCTGGTAGCGGCGCCATTGCGGCGGACAAAAATAACGAATTGCGAACTCGAGCGCCGCTTACCTCCGCGATAAACCGCCTCATATTCGATGCGGCGCAGCAAACGCGCGGTACGCGGGTAGCTCAGGTCATGCGTTGGAGCAGCGTCATCAGACAGGCGTGAGCTTATGACGACCCTTCTTTCGCCGAGCTGCGAGAACGCGGCGTCCTCCAACAGTTTTCATACGTGCGCGGAAGCCGTGTGTTTTGTGGCGCCGCCGAACTCTAGGCTGAAAAGTGCGCTTGGGCACAGATGTACTCTCCCCTTGTAAGCCTCGATGAGGCAGTTGAAACGAGGTGCAGGTGAAACGTCATAGTGTATGCGGTAGGGCGGGTGGGGTCAAGGAAGAGGTGTATAATGGTGCAGTTGATTGGGCGATTGTAGATGGTTTGATGGGCGGGTCTCTATGACACCACTGAAGACATTTGACGGAGAGTTGCTGACCGGAATCCCGGCTGGGACGTGGGTTGCGATTTCTAACGACCAGGAGAGAGTGGCGGGAAAAGGATTGACGATTGATGAAGCGCTAGAAGACGCGAAACAGAATGGAGAGCCAGAACCATACATTCTTCGCATTCCGGTGCACAACTCCGCGCTAATTGTGTGAACATCATTGCCCCGATACCAGCTCAACTACACTCATATACCTGTTGGTCCGAACTCTGCATTTCCCACCAGGAAAACCACTCCTCGTCCCATTGTGCCTGTCGTACTTGCAAGCTTAAGCCGCGAGTTACCAGCTGTCGCAATTATTGATTCCGGCGCTGACGACATTATGTTTCCCGCGTCTTATGCGGCTCGAATTGGATTGGATTTGCAACGAGGCGCATATTATCAGTTCGGTGGAGCGGGCTCTGACGGGCAGGCTGCGTGGTTTTTCGAGATTACGCTGAGAATCATGACTGTAATTTCCTACACGGCGTATGTGGGATTCACGCCAGCGCTTGAATCAGTAGGATGTGGGTTGCTTGGGCAAAACGGCTTCTTCGACAAATTCAAAGTGGATTTCGATCTAGCGAACGGACTTTTTTATTTGGAAGCGCCTTGAGTGACAGGCTCCGATCTCAATAGTGTCCGACGGAGTACTTCACGTCGGCCGAACTACGAACCATGAATCGTGACACGCGGTAAATTGGATGAGAGAAACTGAGACGCAATTTCCCGTAGCGAGCTGGACGGTTTCGGTGTGTCTGGGAAGATGATGACGCAGTTGTTAAAGGTGACATTTTGGAGACGAACTTCGGGATCTAAACGCACCACAGCGTCATTGAAAACAGTGTTCTTAATTTGTCCGGCCAACACAATGCGTTGGCCAAGTTCACCGGCGAACGGAAAATCCGAAACATTACTGATTTCGATTTCCTTTGGCTTTTCTATTTCCACCGCGGACGTGGCGCGCGACAGCAATGTAATCAATTGAAATGTTGTTGGCCAGAAGCCCGGAGTATCCGGGTCAACGGCTGCGAGTTGCGTTCTTGCGTCTCGAAGTTCCACACGATGTTCCGGCAATTGACTGACCGGGAGAGCGGCGAATTGTTGGGCCAAAACTTTACATTGCAGAATGACCAGCGTTGCTTCAAAGCGCTTGGTATTGCTTTCCGCGGCCTGAAGTTCCTTTTTAGCCGGCTCGAACACGGTGGCGATGTGCGTATCGAGCCTGACGCCCACAAGCCTGTTGATTTTCAGGCTGAGAAAGTAGGAACCGGCCGCGATTCCAGTTAGAAGTACCAGCGTGATGACGAACGCCAAACCACGATTTTTGCGCAGCCATTGGGAAAGTCGTGTGGAACGCGAGGGCTTCTCGATATAAACGTCAAGGTTTTCTAGGGCAGACTGCAGTTCGCGGATGGTTCGGGACACCTCAAGCAACGTTTCGGGGGGTGGGGCTGGGACGAGGTTAGGCATAAGAGTAACCGGTTCTATGATCGAGCAGGTCCCAGAGGAAAACCAATAGTACTCGTTGTCTATTACTTGGCGTGTTTGGGCGAGAGTTTGATGGACTTATAAGAGAGACGGTCGCTTCGGTGAGAAGGTGCGACGCAAGCGAAACTGGAGTAGGAGCTTGCGTCGCTTGTGCTTACATATTTTCGGTGACAACGTAGGGCGCGCGATAGGTGCCGCGCAACATGCGATTGGCTTCTTCGTCGTTGATTACTTGTTCGGTAGCGCCATTGAAATGCAGGGTGCGGCCGAGGCGGTAGGAGGCGTTGGCCAGGTGCACGAGCGTTGTGGATTTGTGTGCTTCCTCGATTGGCGAATGGATTTCCTCGATTTTGCGGCTGCGAACGCAATCGATGAAATTTTGATAGTGGTCGGCGGAGCCTTTGCCGCTTGGGCCGAGTGTTACGTCTTCGCCGAGCCAGGTTTTGTAGGCGTCGTAGGTGTCAATGCCGAGATAGCCTTTTGTGCCGTAGAAAATATTTCCGACTGTATTTGATTTTGCGTCTTTCGGGCCGAGTGAGGCGCCGGGAGCGGCAGGTTTTTTTTCTGCCGGCGCAGCGGATTTCGGCGCGGCTGTTTCGGATTCCAATCCGGCGGCGGGAACTCCGGCGGATTTGTAAGCGCCGGTGCCAATTTCGGCTTCGTGATTGGTGTGCCAATGGCGGACTTCGAGTTCGATCATTTTGCGTTTGCTGCCGGCGCCGCCGAAATAAAATGTGGCGTTCAGCACGTTGGGAGTTTCCTGATCGTCCTCGAACATGAAATGGCCGCCCTGCGCGGAAACGGAGGTGGGCCAGTCAACACCGAGGCCCCAGCGCGCGATATCAATTTCATGAATGGCTTGATTGCCGCATTCACCGTTGCCGGTATCCCAAATCCAATGCCAATTATAGTGAAAGCGATTTTTGGTGAACGGCTTCAGCGGCGCGGGGCCGGTCCAGAGATCGTAGTGAACTCCGGCGGGAACTGGTTCGGGAGTGGCGTGGCCGATGGTGTCTCGCCATTTGTAGCAGAGAGCGCGAGCGAGATAGGTGTCGCCGATGGTGCCGTCATGCGTGCGCGAAATTGCTTCGAGCATTCCCGGATTTGAACGGGACTGGCTGCCATGCTGGCAAACTCGATTATATTTTTTCACGGCTTTGACGAGTTGGCGGCCTTCAAAAGTGTTGTGGGAGCAGGGTTTTTCGACGTAAATATCTTTTCCGGCCTGACATCCCCAAATGCCGATGAGCGAATGCCAGTGATTTGGCGTGGCGATGGAGATGGCGTCAATTTCTTTATTTTCGAGGAGCTTGCGAACGTCCCAATAAGTTTTCGGAGTGGGCGCGCCGAACTTTTCAATTTCAGCGACACGTTTGGCGGAAACATTTTCGTCGATGTCGCAGAGCGCGGCGATTTCCACGCCATTCACGTGCTTGAAACCTTTGATGTGATCGCCGCCGCGGCCGCGCAATCCGCAAATTGCGACGCGGACGCGATCATTGGCGCCGAGAATTTTTCCGCCGAGTGCGAGCGCGGCTGCGCCTACGGTGACCGCTTTGCCGGAAGTTTTTAGGAATTCACGACGCTTGATGGACATGGTAGCTGCCTTCCGGATGGACAGATTTCTTCCAGCCGCATGTTGAAATTTACACCGACCTCATGGCAGCCCCGGACCGTGAGAGTTGCGAATATATCACGAGATACGGCGCGCGGAACACTGGAAGAAAAAGGTTATTTCCCACAGGTGAAACTGGAGGCGGAATTTGGGTCGCCTGTGCCGTTATATTTTGCGGACTGGGGATAGGCGCAGAGTGGGCGCGTCATCGCGGGAGTGCGAGTGCCTTGTGCGAATTTTGTGGAGATAGTTGTCGCAGGCGCGGTGCCTTTTTCGACCCACTGCTCGAGGGAAAGTTCGAGGCTGTGTTGCGCGTCGGTGGGCGTCGTGGAAACTGCGGCGCCGAAAATATCCGCGCCGGGACCGCCGCCGCAGTGCTGCATACCGGGAACCATATAGACGCGGACGAAAGTGTCGGCATTTTGCTGGCCCATTTTTGCGATGACACTGTTGTAGTAATTAATTGTGTTGAGCGCGGAAATCGCGGGGTCGTTCCAGCCGTGATAAATGATGAGCTTGCCGCCGTGGGCCTTGAATGCGGCGAGATTCGGATCGGTTGCGTTCAGCGCGCCTGCCATTTTTTGATCGGCGAGAGCGGTGGCGTCATCGAGATTGGCGTGGAAGATGTCCCAGTCTGCCTGGCTGTAGACCATGTCGGCGAAAAATCCGGCGGTGAATCCAAATCCGAGACTGTTCTGCGGATTTGTTGCGCCGGTGACCCATGGCGCCCAGCCGTTGCCGCCGATTTCTCCGCCGGGAAGAAAGCCGGGGAAAATTAATTTTCCGTGGGAATCGTGCGAGCCTTCATAAATTTTTTTCAGCGCGGTAATTTGCGGCGCGGTGAGGCAGGAATCGGCGTCTGCATCTTTGCAGAGCAGAACATTTGGATCGAAGTGACATTGGCGCGGATCGTTGAGGATGCCGTCGGCGACGCCGTCGAGTTTGTCGCAGGCGTCATTCACCGCGCTGGCGATGGCGGGCAACTTTTTGGCGGAAATATAACTTGCGGGATCGAGTGCGAGAGCTTGCGTGTTCCAAATGCCGTTGGCGAGAAGGTGCGTCCAGTAATTTGCGGGAGCGCCTGCGACGATGCCGTCGTAATCATCAGGATAACGCTGCGCTTCCATGAGGGCCTGGCGGCCGCCATTGGAGCAGGCGGAGAAATAAGAGTGCTGCGCGTTGCTGCCGTAATAATTGTTGACGAGAGTTTTGGCGATTTGCGTCATGAGGTGAATGGCGCGATAGCCGAAGTCGGTTATTTTCTCTGGATGGTTGAGAGCCCAGGCGGCGCCGAGTCCGGCGGTAGATGCGGTGTGGCCGGTGTCGGTGCTGGCGGAGGCGTAACCCCGAGTGATGGCAGTGCCCATGGAGCGATAGTCAATTGATCCGGCGAAGCCACCGTTGCCCTGACCCTGAAATTTTCCGTTCCAATTTGCGGCGGGCAGCCAAACTTCAATTTTGATATCGGAATCGGCGGAGGGAGTGGAGTCCACGGCGACGCGACAAAATGCTGGAAGAGATTTGAAAAATGCGGCGGCTTGAGCGGCAACTCCGGGCGTGGGCAGCGTTAGCGCGCCTGCCGCGACGGATTCGGCGGATGTGATTTTCGCCTGTGGAATGGCGAGTTTGGCGAGTGCTTCGCAATTTGGAGTGGATTGCGCGTGGGCGGCGCAGGCGAAGATTGTGGCGATGAGTGCGGACGCGAAAAAATTCTTCATGGTGCAACCCCCCCCCGACGATTTCAGAAGACTGACTTGAGTAGG
>DATBYL010000235.1:0-4480 GCA_036513735.1 Candidatus Acidiferrales bacterium | reverse complement strand
ATGATTTTACGGCAAGTTAGGATGGAATCGAACCTGTTACCCGCTCACTGAACGTCTTCGGCGTGTTCATTAATAAGTTAAAGTAAACTCCTGTTCAACTTTTGGCATCGCACTGCTAGCATGTGGAAAGTCGGCGAACGCCGGGGTTCGCAAATCTTTGTTCGACGGGAACTACCGTGCGCGCAAAGCAAATCGTAACACTTGTGCTTGTCTGCGTGGTGGCTGTGCCGCTGCTACAAGGACAGACTCCGCCGAACGACGAAATTAAAATCGTTAGGCAACCGTACGTCCCCAACGAAAATAGCGCGATTCGAGTGCAGAGCACCATCGTAGATTTGAACGTCGTAGTGCGCGACGCAAAAGGCCAACTCGTTACCGGCCTGAAAAAAGAAGATTTCGAGATCTACGATCAGGGAAAGAAACAAATTATTTCGGCGTTTAACGCCGAGCTAGCGCATCCGCCGGCCGTGAAAGTGCCGGAGTCAATCGAAGCCCAGGCGGAACCGCCCGCTCCTCCGCCTCTGGTGCCGCCGCGATTTCTCGCCATGTATTTCGACGATGAAAACATGTCCACCGGCGATCTTGTATACGCGCGCAAAGCCGCCGAAAGTTTTGTCGAAAAGAACATGGCGGAGGCCGATCGCGCCGGAGTTTTCACTTCTTCCACATCGGTGACGCAGCAATTCACCAGCGACAAAAAACAAATGCTGGATACGCTCGCCAAAATTGTGTCGCACCAACGCAACGCGACATTTGGCTCAACTTCCTGCCCCAGAATTACTCCGTACGAAGCGATGCAGATCACTCAGAGTTTTGATACGCACACCGACGTGTTTGATATGGCGCTGGCGCAGGCCGTTCAATGCAACTGCGCAACCGACGTTGGAAACTCGTCGGCAATGGCAACCTGCGTCGTTGAGCAATCAAACCAGGTGCGAACGCAAGCCGCCACTGTGCTCTCACTTTCCGAACAGTTCGCGC
Source organism: Candidatus Acidiferrales bacterium (assembly GCA_036513735.1). Lineage (GTDB taxonomy): Bacteria > Acidobacteriota > Terriglobia > Acidiferrales > UBA7541 > DASTCZ01. The sequence continues at coordinate 3,499 of DATBYL010000235.1, read as the reverse complement.
AGGAATCGCTGGGAGTTCTGGGCGACGTGATCCGCTACCTGGGAAAAATGCCGGGGCGGCGTATGTTGATCATGACTTCGTCCGGCTTTTTTTCGAGAACGGACAAGGTTCAGCACGCGCAGGATAAAATGATCGACGCCGCTCTTCACTCCGGAATTGTCATCAACACTTTGGACGCGAAGGCTCTCGCCGGCGAATGGATCGGCGGGAATCCGGCGGACGGCCCGTCCGAGGCGCTTTCACCGCGTACCGCCGGCGCAGCGTCGGCCACCGGCAAGGTCGTAATTTCAACCAGCGGCAGCACCGCGGGAATGAACGCTCTTCAGCAGCGCGTGGCGGACGATGAACGCGAAGTCTCCAGCGATTCCATGGCGGTTTTGGCTTCGTCGACCGGCGGAAAATTCTTTCATAACAGTAATGACCTGACAGGCGGTCTGGTTCAAATCGCGGCGTTGCCGGAAATTTCCTACGCTCTCGCATTTTCTCCCGGGGACTTGAAAGAAAATGGCGCATACCACAATTTGAAAGTGGCTGTGCCCGGAATACGCGGCGCGACTATTTCGGCGCGGCCCGGATATTTCGCGCCATCGCAGGAGCAGAATTCGGTGGGCGCGAAATTTCAGAAACTAGATCAAGAGGTGATGGCGTCGGACACTCTGACCGGCGTGACCGTTGACGTCACCACGCGCGCCGAACCGCTTGCCAGCGGCGAATCCGCGTTGAAAGTAAACGTGCACGTGAACGGTCTCGGCCTGTCGTTCAAAAAGGAAAACAAAGCACGCACCGAGCGAGTAATTTTCGTCACAGCGCTCTTCGATATGCAAAATCATTTTCTCGCTGGCGTCGAAGCCGTGATGGATATGGCGCTCAAAGAAAATCTATTTGCTCAAGTAACGAAAGATGGCGCCGATGCCAAGTCCACATTGAATTTGCCGCCGGGAACCTATCGGCTTCGCACCGTGGTGCAGGAAGTCGTCGGCGGAAAACTGGCGGCGTCCAGCCGAACCGTCGAAATCCACTGAAATTCGCTTGGCGTTTCCGTCTGTATTGAATAAGAACTAGAGACACATTATCGGCAACTCTTATTTGGTACAATACGTCTAACGACCTACGGGTTGGCGCGTCTAACCCGTTTAGATTTTTAACCTTCAGGCTCTGGAGCTTTGGTGCGAATCAAACAATTTCTTCTTCTCGTGCTGGTGTGCGTGCTGGCCGTCCCAATGCTTCATGGGCAAACCGCGCAAAGCGACGAAATTAAAATTGCCAGCCAGCCATACATTCCCGAAGAACCGGGCGCAATCAAAGTCCAGAGCACGATTGTGGATGTGACCGTCGTGGTGCGCGACGCAGATGGAAAACTCGTCACCGGACTGAAGCAGAGTGATTTCGAGATTTACGATTCAGGCAGGAAGCAGACCATCTCTGCTTTCAACATGGAACTCGCGCATCCACCGGCTATGAAAGTTCCGGAACATGTCGAAGTTGCGGTGCTGCCGCCCGCTCCGCCGCCGCCGAATCCTCCGCGGTATCTCGGATTTTATTTCGACGATCAAAATATGTCCTCGGGCGACATGGTTTTTGCGCGAAAAGCAGCTGTCGGCTTCATCGAAAAAAATATGGAGGAAACTGACCGCGCCGGAGTGTTCACCTCATCAACCACCGTGACGCAGCAATTCACCAGCAACAAGCAGCAAGTGATGGATACGCTCGGCAGACTTATTTCCCATCAGCGCGCCGCAAATTTCGGCTCAACTTCGTGCCCCAGAATTACGCCGTATGAGGCAATGCAGATCGTGCAAATGTTTGACACGCATTCGGATGCGTTCGATCTCGCGCTGGCGCAAGCCGAGCAATGCAATTGTCTGGGCTCGGTCGATGCGAATTGCGCCGCGCAGCAATCGCGCCTTGTGCAAACGCAAGCCGCAACCGTCCTTTCACTTTCCGAACAATTCGCGCAGGAATCATTGGGCGTTCTTGGTGACGTGATCCGCTACATGGGCAGAATGCCCGGCCGTCGGATGCTGATCATGTGTTCGTCCGGATTTTTTTCCAGAACGGATAAAGTTCAGCACGCGCAGGACAAGATGATTGATTCCGCCCTAAAAGCCGGAATTGTAATCAACACGCTGGACGCCAAAGGTCTTGCCGCGGATTGGGTCGGCGGAAATCCAGCGGATGGCCCGCCGAACCTCGTGATCGCCAACGGCAGAATGAACGCATTGCAGGATGAAATATTAAGCGACGAGCGCGACGTCTCCAACGATTCCATGTCGGTTCTGGCCTCGTCCACCGGCGGAAAATTTTTCCACAACAGCAATGATCTTGGCGGCGGACTCGTTGAAATCGCTGCGCTGCCCGAAGTTACCTACGCGCTTAGTTTCTATCCGGATGACTTAAAGGAAAATGGCGCGTACCACACGCTAAGAGTTCGCGTGCCCGGAATGCACGACGTTTCGATTTCCGCGCGCCCCGGATATTTTGCGCAGTCGCACGAACGGAATTCCCCCAGCGCGAAATTTCAGAAGCTCAACAAGCAGGTGATGGCCTCCGACAATTTGACGGAAGTCGGCACGGAAGTAACCACGCAGTCCGGAATGAATGCGGCCGGTGAATCGGCGCTGAAAGTAGTTGTCCACGTGAACGGGAAAAGTTTATCTTTCAAAAAAGAAAACAATACTCGCAACGAGCGCTTGATTTTCGTCACCGCGCTTTTTGACATGCAAAACCACTACCTGGGCGGCAATGAAGCCGTGATGGATATGAATTTGAAGGACGCAACCTACGCGCAAATTTCCAAAGACGGCGTGGACGCAAAAACTACTCTGCAAGCTCCGCCGGGAACATATCGGTTACGCGAAGTTGTGCAGGAAGTTGTGGCCGGAAGACTGTCGGCGTCCACCCGTACCGTAGATATACACTAAACTTTTCCTTCTGAAACTTGCCGACGCCGCAATTCCCTGCGCGCACACATCAACTCCCGTGCGACGATCTAAAATCTGTCCTAGAATGGCATCCATGCCCCAGTCATCTAAGGATCTGGCGTGAAATTTCCGCGCCGCGCAATTTTCCTAATCGCCGCCGCCTCGCTCGGCGCGAACGCTACGCACGCGCGTCAGCATTCCGCAATGAATATGCCGGCGCGCGATTTGCAATCGTCCGCGAATTCCTCCGCGCCCGCCAGAATTCTTCCCGGCATGGGGAATCTCCATCATCAGATCAATACGAAATCCCCGCAAGCTCAGGCGTTTTTCGATCAGGGCCTCACTCTCGCTTACGCTTTTAATTTTGACGAAGCCGCCCGCTCCTTCAAGCACGCCTCTCTTCTCGATCCCGCCGCCGCAATGCCGTACTGGGGCATGGCGCTCGTGCTGGCACCGAGTTATCAGGCCGGCCCTGCTTCCGCGCGCACAGATCAAATCGCCTGTGACAATCTTGATCAGGCAAAAAAGCTCGCCGCAAATGGCCTGCCGAATGAGCGCGCCTACGTCGACGCGCTTTC
>DATBYL010000234.1:0-13035 GCA_036513735.1 Candidatus Acidiferrales bacterium | reverse complement strand
ATCCGTTGGATCGCTGATTCTTGCCTCGGTGTGTGCGTGCTGTTTGCTCGCGGGAATTCCCAAGCACGTTCAGCCGCAAGGTAAGAGCGACTCGGCTGGCGTGGCACTGGTGTACGAGGTTGTTTCGATTAAACCGGCAGCGCCCAATAGCGATCCAGACTCGGGCGGTACGGAAGAAATGGCCGACGGATACAAGGCGACCAACGTCACGCTGCTGACCCTGATTCGGCACGCGTACGGAATCAATATCAGAAATCAAATCTCAGGAGGGCCCGGCTGGCTCAGCTCTGATGCGTACGATATTCGAGCGAAGATGGACGAATCTGCCGCTGACAGGCTGAAGAAGCTTGGACCGTTGGAACGAAAACTGGCGAGGCAGCAGATGCTTCAGGCTCTGCTAGCGGATCGCTTTAAGCTAACAGTCCACCACGAAAATCGAGAACTTCCGGTGTACGTGATGGTTGTTGCCAAGAATGGCCCGAAGCTTTATGAATCGAAATTTAGAGAGACTGGCTCCGACAAAACATATGACTCCAGCCTCCAATCAGGACGAGGAGGAGGAAAACTGTTAGCTCCACACGCGACTACGCGGCAATTAGCGGAACTGTTGACGTTGGCATTGAATCGCACCGTACTGGATAAGACCGCACTCATATCCACCTACGACATAACACTCCAGTGGACCGCGGATCAGGCCGAGGTCCCCGCATCTACTGCGCCGGACAGTAGCCAGAGAGGGAGCGAAAATACATCGGCGCCGAATGGTTCTTGGCCCTCTATTTTTGCGGCAATTCAGGAACAGCTCGGATTGAAATTGGAGGAGGGAAAGGGTCCCGTCGAAATCATCGTGATCGACCATGTCGAGAGACCTTCGGGAAATTAGTAACGGAAGGGCCCGAGAAATATTTGAGCTAGGATCCATTCCAGATCTACTGCGCTTCGCCTCTTCCTACGCGGCGCGCCACGCTTTCCGTTCCAATCGCCGCTAACTTCTTCTGAATAAATCTCCGCTCCGGCTCAGTCCGTGCGCATTCCAATGCCAAATTAAAACACCGCGCCGCTTCATCAAAATGCCCAAGCCGCCGATGGAATTCCCCTTCCGCCGAATGCAAAAACGGATACCGCGCCGACTGACCATCCACAGAAATCATCGCGAGAGCCGCCAATCCTTCCACCGGCCCATGTACTTCAGCCACGGCGACAGCGCGATTCGTCAACACCACGGGCGTCGGCTGTTTTTCCGCCAACAAATTGTACAGCTCAAGTATTTGCGTCCAATTTGTAAGGGCGAATTCATCCGTGTTCGCGTGGATCTCCGCTATTTCCGCTTGCAGGTGATATCTCGAAAGCTTCTCGCCCGCAGCCGCTTGCTCCAAGTGCAGCAGCCCGCGGTGAATCATCGCGCGATCCCACAGTCCGCGGTTCTGCTCAGCCAGCAAAAGCAAATCGCCGAATTCATCCGTCCGCGCCGGCAAACGCGCCGCCTGAAATAACATCAACGCCAGCAACGCATGAACTTCCGGCTGAGTGGTAACAGAATTTTCCGCCAGCGATTCGCCCAATCGAATCGCTTCCTCGCACAAATCATGCTTGATCAGAGAATCGCCGGAGCTAGCTGCATATCCTTCCGTGAAAAGTAAATACAGAACTTCCAAAACGGCATCCAATCGTTCCGGCAATTGCGCGGGGCTGGGAACTTCGCAGCGAACCCCCTGCTCTCGAATTAATTTCTTTGCCCGTACCAGCCTCTGCGAGATGGTGACCTCCGTCGCCAAAAACGCTCGCGCAATTTCCTCCACGCCAAATCCGCAAACCACCTTCAACGTCAACGCAACGCTAGCCGCACGCGGCAGCACTGGATGGCAGCAAGTAAAAATCAACGCCAGCCGCTCGTCCACTACTTCCTGTGAAAATCCAATCAGTCCGCGCTCCGTCGCCGCCTGCAACTCATCAATCTTTCTCCTTATTTCTGATTCCTTTTCATCCTCGAAATAACGCAGCCTGCGATCGCTTCGCAAAACATCTAACGCTCGGTTATACGCCACTCGCGAAAGCCATGCCGAAGGATATTCGGGCACTCCCTGAAACGGCCACAATTCCAGCGCCTGCATCATTGCGTATTGCACCGAATCTTCCGCCAACGCCATTCGTTGCGCTCCCAAAATCCGCGTCAATCGAGGAACCATTCGCCCCACCTCTCGGCGAAACAAATGGTCCACCAATTGACCGACATTTTCCGAGCGCTCTTCCACGGAATTCCTTAACTTCGATTTAAGCTAACTTCGATGAATGTTGTCCACCTGGCGTACTTCAATCCGGCTGCCGGGAAATGAAAGATGCGGACAAGTCCGCGCGATTTCTACGGCTTCCTCATAATTCGCCGCTTCGATCATAAAAAATCCGCCCAGCACTTCTTGCGATTCGCTGAATGGCCCGTCGGTGACGGACACTTTTTCATTCTTAACGCGCAAAACACGGCCGCCTTCATCAGTCAGTTTTTCTCCGCCGCGCAGTTGATTGCGCTTTGAGATTTCCGTCCGCCACGCTTCATACTTCGCGATAATTTTCTGAATTTCCTCGGGTGCCATCGCCCCAAACTTCGTCGGTGGCTGGTGCAGCAACAACAAATAATTCGGCATGCGCAATCTCCTTCGTCAAATTGATTTCGCCGGCAAACACGCCGAGCCGGCGCGAAGCCGTCATTACTTAAACGATTCAGCTGGCTCAAATTCGACACCGAATTCCATCAAATATTTCTTCGTGAAACTGTCGATTCTCGTCAAAGCCAATCGTCTCTATTGTAGGCGGTAATCAAACGAACTTTCTCGAAAGGAAAATAAAATGGCAAATCCATTCACACACATCGAATTGAACACCACTGACGTCGGCAAATCAAAAACTTTCTACGGCAAACTTTTCGATTGGAAACTGGAAGACATTCCGATGGGCCCGAGCAGCTACACTTTCATCAAAGTCGGCGAAGGCACCGGCGGCGGAATGATGAAGCATCCCGTTCCCGGCGCGCCTTCCTCGTGGCTTCCCTACGTTGAAGTGAACGATATCGCCGCTTCAACCGCGAAAGCCAAATCGCTCGGCGGCACCGTGATGAAGGACGTCACAGAAGTGATGGACGCGGGCTGGATCAGCGTGATCATCGATCCAACCGGCGCGGCGCTTGGCCTGTGGAAGCCGAAGAAGAAATAAAATTCAATTCGTAAACGGGGAAATTCCCGCGGGCGGGTTCGCGCTGTTGAATGGCGGCTCGCCCGTTTCCAAACTCGTTTCCAAAAGACTACTGCGCTTCGCTTCTACCCAACCGCGCCAAATTAATTTTCGTTCCGCCATCCGCGCCATGCTTCAACGAAACAATCTCAACAGCTGGTCCCGCTTGTGAAATATATGCGATCTCTCCATTTTCGATTTGCACAGTCGTGCCCTTCACCTTCAATTCCGTTGGGCCCGGACCTTCGCGCTGAAAATCTTTATCGAGGCGCCCGCGATACCAGTCGTCCACCTGTTCCGTCGAGTCGGCGCTTGTGTAGTTCGCCCCGCTCACGCCGGATTGCGTTCCGTTCGCTGACGTAATTTCCACACCGCCCGCTTCGCCCTGTTTTGCAGCACCCGGATAGATCGGCAATCCAACGTCGGCCGTTTCGCCCGCGTGAATCGTCATTCCGCCCGGAACTTTAATCTCCACACCTTTGCCGTTGCTTCCCACACTCAGATTCGTTCCACGCAGCGCATGCAGAATCATCAAGCCCGCGAACATCAAGCACACAAACAGAATTCCAATTCCCGCCAGAATCCAAAGAAAAACATTTTGCCGCGGCGGAGGAACTGGTTGCTGTCCCATTCCCGGATTATTGCCGGGAAGTGGATTTACTGGCGTGGACATAACGATCACCTCTATTCAGTCTACCAATAGATACGAGCGAACAAGCGCGAAAGTTCCTCAGATAACTTGCATCTACCATTGCCTCTAGTAGATACCTGGAATATCCTACGCCCACACTATTAATGAATGTTTGTTTCAAGGGAGAACGATGATGAAGCGCTGCCTTTCTGCTCTGCCAATTTGCCTGCTGGTGTTGATCTTCGCCGCGGCGTTTCAGCCGCAGTTTCAGGACATCGCTCGCGCACAGGCAACATCACAAGCGTCTGCGTTCGACGCGCAATTTTTCAAAGGCATGCGTTGGCGCAACATCGGCCCAAATCGCGGCGGCCGCTCCATCGCTTCCACGGGAGTTGTTGGACGACCGAATGAATATTATTTCGGCGCAACCGGAGGCGGTCTTTGGAAAACAACCGACGGTGGCGAAACTTGGAGCCCCGTGACGGACGGCCAGTTGCACAGCTCGTCGGTCGGCGCCGTCGCCGTTTCCGAATCAAATCCTGACGTCGTATACATCGGCATGGGCGAGGCCTGCCTGCGCGGAAACATCATGCAGGGCGACGGTGTTTACAAATCCACCGACGCTGGGAAAACCTGGCAGCACGTTGGCCTGGAAAATACGCAGATTATTTCGCGCATTCGCATCAGCCCCACGAATCCTGATGTGGTTTACGTCGCCGCTCTCGGTCATCCTTCAGCGCCCAATGACGACCGAGGAGTTTTCAAAACGGAAGACGGCGGCAAAACCTGGAAGAGAATATTATTCCGCGATAACAAAACTGGCGCGATTGATCTCGCCATGGATCGCAACAATCCGAAAGTTCTCTACGCAGCAATTTGGGAAGCCTATCGCGTCTCCTGGCAAGCCTCCAGCGGCGGCCCGGGCAGCGGACTTTTCAAATCAGTGGACGGCGGCGAAAACTGGACCGAGCTGACGAAAAGTCCCGGCATGCCGAAAGGAATTATCGGCCGAATCGGCGTCGCCGTTGCCGGCACCGATTCCAGCCGTGTCTACGCTCTGGTTGAAGCCGAGGAGGGAGGAGTATTTCGTTCCGATGACGGCGGAAAAACCTGGAGCAAATCCAACGAAGACCGCAAACTTCGTCAGCGCGCCTTCTACTACACGCACATTTTTTCCGACCCGCAAAATGCGGATACCGTTTACGCGCTCAACACCGGTTTCTACAAATCCACTGACGGCGGAAAGACATTCAACATCACACTTCGCCCACAGCACGGAGATAATCACGATCTGTGGCTCGATCCGACAAATCCAAAACGCATGATCGAAAGTAACGACGGCGGCGCAAACGTTTCCACGAATTCCGGACAAACATTTACGCGCGAAGAATTCCCCACCGCGCAGCTTTATCACGTCGCCACGACGCACGAATTCCCTTATCAAGTGTGTGGCGCGCAACAGGATAACAGCACCGTTTGCGTTCAAAGCACAGGCGGCGGCCGTGGCGGAGGCGGCGGCTCATTCGCTTCCATCTACGCCGTTGGCGGTGGAGAAAGTGGTTACATCGCGCCGAGTCCGAAAGATCCAAATATTTTTTACGCTGGAAGTCAGGGCGCGCTGCTCAGCCGATACGATCGCCGAACTGGAATGGAACGCGACATCGAAGTCTATCCGCGATTTTTCTCCGGCGAAGCTGCCGCTACTCTTCCTGATCGCTGGCAGTGGACATTTCCAATCGTGTTTTCACCGTTCGACGCGAACACTCTCTACACGTCATCGCAATTTCTTTACAAAACAACCAACGACGGACAGAGCTGGCAGAAAATCAGCGGCGATCTGACGAAACACGATCCGAAAACTCTCGGCGATTCCGGCGGACCAATCACACACGACCAGAACGGTCCGGAAATTTTCGGCACAATTTTTACAATTGCGCCTTCACACAAAGAACCAAACACTATTTGGACCGGCTCCGACGACGGCCTCGTTTACATCACACGCGACGCCGGAAAAACGTGGACGAATATCACTCCGCCGAGCATGCCGAATTTAATCCGCGTGAGTTTAATCGAAGCGTCGCCAAATAAAGCAAGCACAGCATACGTTGCTGCAAAGAATTACTTGCAAGACGACCGCGCGCCTTATCTCTACAAGACAGACGACTACGGCAAGACGTGGAAAACAATCGTGAACGGAATTCGTAAAGACGACTATGTCCACGCGATTCGCGAAGATACGAAACGTCCCGGTCTGCTTTACGCCGGAACCGAACATGGCATCTACATTTCATTTGACGACGGCGCAAATTGGCAATCACTTTCACTGAATCTACCCGATACTCAAGTTTCCGATATCGTGGTGCAGGATCACGACCTCGTAATCGCCACGCATGGCCGCTCGTTCTATGTTCTTGATAATATCTCTCCGCTGCGCCAGCTAACTCCCGACGTTCTGGCAACAACCACCCTGCATCTTTACACTCCAGAAAATCCGATTCGCCGTGTGCAACCGCTCTCGATCGATTATTTTCTGAAAACGAAAGCCGACAAAGTCACTGTCGAAATTCTCGACGCGAAAGGCAACATCATCCGCACATATTCCGGTCCGCCAGAAGCGCGTGCGCAAGCAGAAACTCCCGACGATGAAGGACCTCGTCCGCCGCCGACGCGCGTGGGTCTTGATGCCGGATTGAATCGCTTCACGTGGAATCTGCGTTATCCCGGAGCCACGACATTTCCGGGAATGGTTTTGTGGAGCGCCAGCGTGAACGAAGGTCCGTTTGCGGTTCCGGGCGCATACCAAGTTCGTGTTACGGCAAATGGCGTGACGCAAACGCAAACATTCCACATCACAGAAGATCCGCGCGTAACAGTTAGTCAAACGGATTTGCAAGCTAGCTTCGATCTTGCCAAACAAGTGCTCGACAAAGTTGGTCAGGCAAATCAAGCGGTAATTGACGGCCGCAAATTGCGCGATCAAATCAACGATCGTCTAAAGAAAACAGATACTGCGCAAATTCATTCTGCGGGCGATGCGCTGAGTGCAAAACTTACCGAAGTGGAAGAAGCGGTCTATCAGGTGCGGAATCGCAGCGGGCAAGATCCACTGAATTTCCCAATCAAGCTAAATAATAAAATTGGCCACTTGCTGGAAGTAATCGAAGGCGGACAAGACGCAAAACCAACCGACCAAACTTACGCCGCGTTCAAAGAACTTTCCGCCGAACTCGATATCCAACTCGCAAAACTGAAATCAACCTTAACGGCAGACTTGCCTGCATTCAACGCTCAACTCACAGCGGCAAATTTGCAGCCCGTAACGTTGGAGGCCTCAGCGAGCAAATAACAAAAGGTTTATTGCGGCGAATGAGCAGCAGGATTTGCGCGCATGAGCTTGATCTGCGTATTTCCCAGGATGGAATGTATCGTGACCGCGTACCTTGTTTCGTCGCGCTTGGTTGTGTAGGAAATCGCGCCGAGATCAGTTGGAAGTGGAAACGCTTTGTCGCCAAGTGCGGACTGGCTCTTGCCCGGATCGAGCCGAATAAATTCGGGCCCAAGATTTTGGTGATACCAGTCGTCCACTTTCTCCACGGAATCTGTTGATGAATAAATTGCCTGACTTACGGATTGATTTCCAAATTTCGGAGTCGGTAGAGTTGCTTCCATTCCCATCGCGTGCGCAACGTCTACGCCGGGATAAATCGGCAAGCCCACGTCCGGAGCTTTGCCTGTGTGCATGCTTACGCTGCCTATTTTCATGTCCACTTCGCCGTTCGGGCCGATGTGAAAATTATTCTTCATGAAGGAATGAAACCCGAGAACGGCGACAATCACGAGCAGCACAAGCACTGTGCCGCAGCCGCTTAAAATCCAAATCAGAATATTTTGTTTTTTCGGCGGAGGAGGAAGGCCGGGCAGTTCGGGTGACATTCTCGGAAGCGGAGTTGGTGGCGTTGCCATGAAATCTTTCCTTAACTCCTTCCAATTTTCTTTGCGAAATTCGCTTACGAATTTCCGCAGCTCCTAGAAGAAGCGAACTTTAACGTCTTTGCGCTTTTCGAGATGAACGGTGTCAATGAATCTCACTTGGCGCGAGTCCAGCGCGAGAATCAGCGAATGCGTTCGGATACCTTCGCCGAAAAATCTCACACCGCGCAAAAGATTTCCGTCGGTGACGCCTGTGGCCGCAAAAATAATTTGCCTGCCCGGCGCGAGATCGCCTTGATCGTAAATTCGCTTCGGATCTTTCACTCCCATTTGCGCCAGACGTTCTTCGTCTTCCGGCTTCGCGATTACGAGACGCGCAAGAATTTGTCCGTTCAAACAACGCAGCGCTGCAGCAGTGAGAACGCCTTCCGGCGCGCCGCCAGTTCCCATCACAGCGTGAACTCCGGTGCCGACAACGGCTGCGGAAATTCCGGCGGAAAGATCGCCATCGCCAATCAGACGAATGCGCGCGCCAGTGGCGCGAATATCGGCAATCAATTTTTCGTGGCGCGGACGATCCAGCACGATTACGACAAGATCTTCGACGTCGCGATCCAGCCGCCGCGCAATGGCGTGAAGATTATGGGAAGGCGTCGCGTCGAGTTCGACAGCGCCTTTGCACGATGGGCCGACAATAATTTTTTCCATGTACAAATCCGGCGCGTGCAGCAGTCCGCCGCGTTCGCTTGCCGCAAGTGTGGCGATGGAATTCGGTTCGCCGGTTGCGCAAAGATTTGTGCCCTCGAGCGGATCGACGGCGATATCAACGGCAGGATACGTGCGCGATTTATCGCGCTGCGCCGCGCCAACTTTTTCGCCAATGTAGAGCATCGGCGCTTCGTCGCGTTCGCCTTCACCGATCACAATCGTTCCGTCCATTCCGACGGTGTCCATCGTGGCGCGCATGGCTTTCACGGCTTCGTCATCAGCTTTGTGACGGTCGCCCAAACCCATAGTGTGAGCGGACGCGATTGCGGCCTGTTCCACGACGCGCAAAAATTCGAGACTTAATTGCGATTCCATTGAATCTCCCGTTGAACTTTTCTAGTACAAGCGAACTGCCACAGGCTGAAACCTGTGTTACTAAGCCAGTTGAACGGCGCTCATCATAGCCTACAAATTAATCTACTGCGGTAACTTCTGAATTGTTGCGTTTACTAAATACGGACTATCGAATTCGGTGCGGTCGCCGGCTTTTTTGCCGGGGACGGGAAACAATCGCGCGGTCAGAGGCTTTTTCCATTTGAATGCGAGTGATGCTACGTCGCCAATTATTTTTGCGAGCTGATCTTCGGTGGTGTCGCCGGGAAGCGGAGCGGTATCGATGCCAGTGCCGCAGACGGCGGAATATGCGAGCAGCGAATCGAGAGTTAGGCGGCCTTCGCTCCAGCGTTGAGCCAATCCTTTATCTTCGAGGACGGGCATCATCAGGCCGTTGTAGCCGACGCGAAGCGCGGGCGTATCTTTCAGCACGCTGGTGACTAGCGCTGCGGCTGTCATCGTGCCGGGTGAACCCATCGGACTTCCGGTGAGTTTTTCAATTGCTGCTCCGATGGAAACGTCCTGAAGCGGAGCCGTTGATGCATCGAGACCGAGATATTCCCAGCCTGTTTTCTTTGAAACTTGAACTGCTAGCTGCTGAATGCCGGGCAAATCGTGACGCAGAATTGAGGCAAGTCGTTCGCGCGCATCGTCGAAATTTCCGTGCGCGGCGGAGAAAGCTTCGTCCACGAATCCTGCACCTTGAAGAGCGATGGCGAATTGTTTGTTCGGAGTGACGCTGTAGCTCGCCGGAAAAAATGGCGAATGTTCCGGGACCATCGCTGCGGCGGCAAAACCGAAATTGCCTTGTCCATTCTTGGTGTGCGTTTCCAGATATTTGATTACGAACGCGGCTTCGCGAATTGCCGGCCAGTGAATTCCGTTTTCATCGGCAACGATCACGCAGCCATCGAGCGAAGAATGCGCGGCGAGAATTTGGGCGAAAGTTTCAACCCACTTGTGATCCACATCATGCAAAAACGCAGGACCAATCGCGGAAATAATATTTTCCTTCTCGATTGCGGCGGCATATTTATTGAAGAATTCGATGGCTTCTTTCTGCGTCATGCCGCGAACAAGAGTTTGAAACGGCGGAGTGCTGATGCGAATTGTTTGAACGGTGTAGCCAGCTTCCTCGAATGAAGCTTTCGCGGTTTTCAGCGTGACGACTGCGTCGTGAAGCGTGGTATCGAGATACGCGGGAGAAATATCCGCGAAAACGGTAATTGCGCGGATCACGGGCTTGTCCGCTGCGCGCGCCGCTGGAACAAATGGGCACGCGACGAGCGCGATTAGCGCGATGCAGAATCTGATCGCAAAGGCGCTAACGCGTGATTGCGAAATTAGATTTTTCTTCATGTGAATCAAAAGTACGCCGGAATTCCGGTGATGCGTTCGCCGATGATCAGGCGGTGAATATCGTTTGTGCCCTCGTAGGTGTAAACGGATTCGAGGTTGTTCATGTGGCGCATGATGGGGCAGTCGTCCACGATTCCATTTGCACCCATAATGTCCCGCGCTTTGCGCGCGGTTTCCAGAGCCATCCAAACATTATTCATTTTCAGCATGGAAACATGCGTGAAATCCACTTTGCCGGAATCTTTGCGGCGCCCGACATGCAGCGCGAGCAATTGCGCTTTGCTGATTTCCGTGATCATGAAAACTAATTTATCCTGCACCAGTTGATGCGAGGCGATTGGTTTATTCGCAAATTGTTTTCGCGTTTTGCTGTATTGCAGAGCGGTGTTGTAACACTCCATTGCAGCGCCGATGGCTCCCCATCCAATTCCATAACGTGCAGCCGTCAAACAACTGAGCGGGCCGCGCAAACCATCTACTCCCGGTAAAACATTTTCCGCTGGAATTTCGCAATCCGTCATTGAAAGCCCTGAAGTGACGGAAGCGCGGAGAGAAAGTTTTCCGTGAACGTCCCACGCTTTGAATCCTTTAGTTCCCTTTTCGACGAGGAATCCGCGAATTTTTTCGTCTTCACATTTCGCCCAGATGAGCGCGACATCTGCAACGGATCCATTTGTGATCCACATTTTTTCGCCATTCAAAACGTAGCGATCACCGCGGCGGACGGCGCGCGTCAACATGCCGCCGGGATTGGAACCGAATTGCGGCTCGGTTAATCCGAAGCAGCCGATGGCTTTTCCACTTTGCAATTGCGGCAGCCACTTTTCTTTTTGCGCCGGCGAACCGTAGGAATGAATCGGATACATCACCAGCGCGCCTTGCACGCTGACGAAGCTGCGCAGTCCGCTATCGCCGCGCTCGAGTTCCTGCATCACCAGCCCATAGGAAACGTTGGACATTCCGACGCAGCCATAGCCGGTAAGGTTCGAGCCGAAAAATCCAAGCTCGCCAATTTGCGGAACCAGTTCCATCGGGAATGTGGCTTCGCGATTGTGTTTTTCAATGATGGGCAAGATTTGCTCGTCAACGAATTGGCGCGCGGTTTGGCGGACGAGTTTTTCCTCGTCGTTCAGCAAAGAATCAAAGTCGAGGAAATCTACTCCGGGGAACCCGGGCATTGGCAGTGTCTCCTGTTGTGGCTGTGACCGCGTATCTTAGCAGGCGGCGTTTGCAGCCAGCAAGGAAGGCGGAGCGATTGTTGTTTTTTGGCTCGCAATCGTTACAGCGGTACCCCCTACCCCCTGTTTTGAGCATCAGTATCAAAACAAAGGAGTTAGGTGGGGCCATCGTCGCATCAGCGTAAAAACAAAGAGCTTAGCTCGATTACTACTTGTGCAACAATGCCCTTTCATTTCAACGAGTTCCAAAATCACCAAAAAGTGTCTGCTAAGAATATCATTCTAAAGGACTTCAAACCCTTTGGATTGACACGCTTACGGCAAGCCTTTAAATCAATGGATTTCCTACGCCGGCGGGAGGCGATTCCCATTTTGGGAATGAATCTGCGGGCTGCGCGTCCAGATCGGTTAGATAAATTAGCATATTAGTATATAGATGTCAAGAAGAAAGTGCGGCTAAAAATGTTACGGAAGCGATTGGCTGCCGGTATTCGAATGGAACGCAAGAAGGAAAACACGCATCTAGGAAATAGACGGGCGCGACAAAGGCGAGATGGGCTTGGAAGGATGCGGCGCGAGAAATCAGATAGCGCGCGATTAGAAATCGGAGGGCTTATGAAAGCTTTTTACTCTGTCGTGATCGTACTGGTGATTTGCGTGGCACCCGTTTTCCGCAATGCGTCGGCGCAAAATGCCGGAGCGGTGAATAGCGATTTGCACAATCGTTGTGAAACTGTGATGGAAAACTCCAAGCAGGACGCCTATCCCATTTGCAAAGAGTATTTGGAAAAAACGCCCAACGACAATCCAGAGCGCTTGGCGCACATAAAGGAATGGGTGACGAATTACGAAAAAGTTCTGCCATACGTGAAATATCTTCAGGGGCTGGCGGAGGAGCACAAGCAAACCTGTTTTGTTTACGAGCCTGACCTGAAGATCGAGCTTCCCGAAACAAACGAGAACGAAGCGCCATTCAAAATGCAGATAGCGAGATCGTTTAACGGATCGTACGAGGAAGAAATGCTGAAGAAGGCTGAGGCTGTTTATCTGACGCCGAGCAAGTCGTTCGAGGAAGATTTCAAGTCCCTATATTATTGGGCAGAAGAAGTCCCCAAGGAAATGACACCGATTGGGGGAACGCCCGCCAATGACGATATTAAACAAACCAACGTCGTGACGGCGCGCGCGGTTCGTTACTATTACGATTTGACGATCGCGGAGAGAAAAAATCCACATCTGCCGTCGGGACTTACCGCGCAGCAGACAAATCTGAAATACGACGCTTCCATAAAGCACTTCGATCAGTACTCGCACAATAAGGATAAGTTTGAGGATGTTTACGTCGCTGACCTTACGCTTGAATGGGGCTTTAATTGCGGCGGGCTGTGCGGAATGGGATTCACGAGGAACAAGCTGGTGGTGCTGGATCGCGAGGGCAACGTTATCGCGATGTTTTTGGATGCAAAGGTGAATTCCGCGTCGTGGATGAGCTAGGCTGCCGACCTGCATCATGTGTCGTCAGGCTTAGGCGACAACGCGCAGGCGCTCTCGGCCCCGCAAGAACGTGTCCCTTGACAGTATTTCTCCGACTAGTGTACGAGATGAATACTGGAG
>DATBYL010000233.1:0-20320 GCA_036513735.1 Candidatus Acidiferrales bacterium | reverse complement strand
CCAAACTTTTCACGTGACGGCCGAGAAATGTTGAGTAATTATTTTTCAGACGCTTCATCACCAGCGCCTGAAGATCGGCCGACAAATGAAGATTCGCGCGGACGGGCCAGAACTCCGCGCCAACGCGCTTGAACATATCCTTGATCTGCGCGCCAAGAGAAGTTCCGCGCGCAGCCATCATTTCGCAGACCAGCAGGCACGCGAGGATGCCGTCTTTTTCCGGAACGTGCCCGCGGATAGAAAGGCCCGCGCTTTCTTCGCCGCCCAGCGCGATTTTATCTTTTTCAATTAATTCGCCGATGTACTTGAAGCCCACGGGAGTTTGATGAATTTTCTTGCCGTTCAATTTTGCGACGGCGTCAATCATGTGCGAAGTTGCTACGCTGCGGCCCGCGTCCATTTTCCAGCCGCGGCTTTGAATTAAGTAATCGTAAACGAGCGCGAGAATATGATTCGGCGAAATCCGGGTGCCGTCGGAATCGATAATGCCGAAGCGGTCGGCGTCGCCGTCAGTGGCGAGGCCCATGTGCGCCTTCGCGTCGAGAACCGCTTCGCGAAGCGGCGCGAGATTTTCTTCGGTCACGTCGGGGCCGGTGCCGTCAAACATTACGTCGCGATTCGCGCGAATCACGG
This sequence comes from Candidatus Acidiferrales bacterium, assembly GCA_036513735.1. Lineage (GTDB taxonomy): Bacteria > Acidobacteriota > Terriglobia > Acidiferrales > UBA7541 > DASTCZ01. Next base: position 19,687 of record DATBYL010000233.1, on the reverse strand, counting down.
TGACGGGAATGCCGTGATCGGCCAGCGCGCGATCCAAATAACCAGCGCCGCAACCGTGCAGCGCGTCGTAAACGATTGCCAATTTATCTTTGGAACTTTTCGCGGCTTTGGCGATCACGTCGAAGCGCACAAGTTCGTTGATGAGCGCAAGATACGGTTCGCGCGGCGAAATGGAAGTGAACTCCTGTTGCGGCTGACTATGTTCTTCCGCGGATTTTGTAAAATCGCGCTTGGAAAGCTTCGCCGCGCGCTTCTCGATATCTTTCGTAACTTCGGGCATGGCCGGCGCGCCATCGGGTCCGGAAAATTTCAGTCCTTGATAAGCGTAGGGATTGTGGCTGGCGGTGAAATTAATTGCGCCCGCAATTTTGCGGCGGCGAATTTCAACTGCAACTGTGGGTGTCGGCGTCGGGCCATCGCACATCAGGACTTCAATTCCATTCGCGCTAAGAATTTCGGCTGCGGTTCGCGAAAATTCCTCGGCGAAAAAGCGCGTGTCATGCGCAAGAATAATCGCGGGCTTCTTGGATTTCGCGCGGACGTGTTCGGCGATCGCGGTGGTGGCAAGACGCACGTTTGGAAACGTAAATTCGTCGGCGATGATGGCGCGCCATCCGGAAGTTCCAAAATGAATTGGTGAGTCTGGCATTCGTTTCCCCTGACGCGCTATTGTAACGTCTCGCGCGGGAACTTGTCGAAAGTGAACGCGCGCGTGACGGATGTGACAACTCGGAAGGGAATCGCCGTGGCGAAAAAAGTTGACGCGATTGTTGTGCTGGTGACGTGCAAATCGAAGGCGGAGGCGCGGAGCATCGCAACTGCGTTGGTAAAGAAGCGTTTGGCGGCTTGCGGAAATATTTTGGAGTCGCCTGTTAGCTCGATTTATCGCTGGAAGGGAAAGATCGAGCGCGCAAAGGAGTATCTGCTAATTTTGAAATCCACGCGAACTGCATTTGCCGCGTTGGAAAGGGAAGTAACGCGATTGCATAGCTACGATGTGCCGGAAATTATCGCGGTGCCCGTGGCGCACGGCTCTCAAAAATATCTAGCATGGATCGCCGAAAACGTCGGCGAATAGTAAGTCTGCGTTTCGCGAAAACTCGCCGCGCAAATTATTTCGCTGCGGCGTCTCCGGCCTTAAATTCCGTCCACGGACCAGCTTTCATATCGTGCAGTATCGGCGCCTGCCACGCGAATTCCGGATGTGCCTTCAGAAATGGCTCGGCAATAAAATCTTCGCCGCAAGGATGTCCGGTGTGCGCGAAAAAGCTCAGCGATTCCGCCATTTTGCTGTCCATTGCTTTGCCTTGCACGGCGCCGCCCGGATAATTCGCGCCCCATTGCCATTGCGGAATTCCGCGTGGGGACGCGTCCGTATGCCCGCACAGCGTGCGCTCGTCGGCAATTTGTTTATTTAAAATAACGTCGGTGTGATCGCCCAGGAATCTCTGCGCGGAAGCGACGTCGATCTTTCCTTTATATTCCTGCATCAATTGATCCCAGCGCGTGTGCCGTGCGTTCGCGGAACTTTTCTTATCGTGCGTATCGAATGTCGTTTCTTCCTTGGTCAACTTCGGATCGCTCGGAAAATTTGAGCCGACGAAATATCCGTCTTTCGTTTTCCAAACCGCGTGATCTTTAAGTCCCAGCTCGAAGCGCGCAATTTCGCCGGTCTTGCGGTCGGCAACCAGCCAGTCATTCGCGTAACCGCCGTTATTTCCATCCAGCATGATGCGGACGTAATCGTCAATTGACGCGCTGTATTGCAGCGCTTTGCGCGCACGCACAAATTCCGGAATGCCGTTCGGATCAAATCCGCTGAATTGCGTGATGGTGGTTTCGGTGATCATAATTCCCTGAGAGTTCACGCCGAAATCGTCGTCGCTCACGATCACGCCGGGAAATCCGTCCATCAACATGCGGTTGCCGTGCTCCGGCACAATGTCAAAAATAATTCGCCAGCGTTCGCCCTGCCAGTAGTCCGTCCAATTGTTATGCGCAATCACAATTCCGCCGCCGCTGGTGTAACTGCCGGTGGCCACGAACGCGCTGCAATTTCCGGGGCTGGTCATTTTCGGCGCGCCCAGATGGTGTTCCTGCTTATCGAGCCACGGAACGTAGTAGCCGGGAATTTCAAGCGAGGCGTTCAGCGAAACGATATCGTCCAGATCAACTTTTACTCCACCCGCGTTCACGCCATCCACAATTCCTTGCAGCTCGTCACGATATTCCTGTTCAATTTTCGGCCACAAAATATTTCGCGAAGTGTCACGGAAAAAATTCCAATCGCGCTTCGTAGTGTGCGTGGCGTTGAGTTTGTATGCGTTCAGCGCGTCGTCAATGTCATGCGCCAGCCAGAAGCCGTGCTGGAATCCAATTTGCGCGGGTGTGCCTTCGGCGTGAACGTAAATCCAGCCGCCGCGATCGAAGCGATACGATTTCGCGAGGCGCGCATCCTGCGATTGCGCGGACACTTTCACAGCGGCCGCCGGCGTCGAAGAAGTCGAGGTAGTGACGTTGCCCGAGCATCCCGCAGCCACCAGCCAAATGGCGCCGACGCAAAGAACCGCCGCGCTCGTTGTAACGCGCCACAAACCGAATCGATGCATGGTTGCCTCCGATTAAACTTTCGAGAGCGCAAAATCCAAATCGGCAATTAAATCTTCCACATCTTCAATGCCAACCGAGAGCCGCACCAATCCGTCCGTGATTCCAATTTGCTTGCGCATTTCGGCGGGCACGGAGGCGTGCGTCATCGTGGCCGGATGTGAGATCAGCGTTTCCACGCCGCCCAAACTTTCCGCCAGCGAGCAAAGCTTAACGTGATTCAACAAACTGCGCGCGGCGTCAATCGAGCCCAACTCGAAAGAAAGCATGGCACCGAATCCCGTTTGCTGCTTTTTCGCGATAGCGTGCTGCGGATGGGAAGCAAGTCCGGGATGCAGCACGCGTTTCACTTTGGGATGCGCTTCCAGATATTTCGCGACGTCCATGCCGTTCGCTTCATGCTGCTTCATGCGGACGGCGAGCGTCTTGATGCCGCGCGACACCAGGAAACAATCCATGGGCGCCAGGCCCGCGCCCGTCGAGCGTTGCAGGAAATAAATTTTGTCGGCGTCTTCCTGACGCGCCAGAATCGCCGCGCCGCCGGTGCAATCGCTGTGGCCATTAATATATTTCGTCATGGAATGCACGACGATGTGCGCGCCGAGCGCCAGCGGCTTCTGAAAGTAGGGACTCAGGAACGTGTTGTCCACGACCACCGTAAGATTTTTCGCCGAAGCAATTTTCACAATCGCGGCGATGTCCGAAACGCTCATCGTGGGATTCGTCGGCGTTTCTACATAAATCATTTTGGTGTTCGGACGGAGCGCTTCGGAAACCTTCGCGGTGTCCGACGTATCAATAAAACTGAATTCCATTCCAAATTGAACCAGGAACTGGGTGGTCAGACGGACAACGCCGCCGTAAACGGCTTGCGAAAGAATTGCGTGGTCTCCCGGACGCAGAAGGCGAAACACCGAATCAATCGCCGCCATTCCCGAAGTGAAAACAAATGCCGCGGTGCCGCCTTCCAGTTTTGCGACGGTGCGTTCCAGCGCGCGGCGATTTGGATGCGCCGTTCGCGCGTAGTCATACCCTTTATTTTTTCCCAGTTCCGGCTGCACGTATGTGGACGTCTGATATATCGGCGCTACGATTGATCCTGTGGACGGATCGGGTTCCTGTCCTACGTGAATAGCGTCGGTTGCAAATCCCATCCGAACCCCCAAGTGCGCGGTACCTGCGCGCGAAAAGCCGGCTGCTGAATTTTAATTGCAGAAAGGGCGCGTGTAGCGTATGACTGTGAAAGCTAATTCTGTGAGCGCCAACCAGTGCCGAATGAAGTTAGCGCAGCTCACAGCCGCCGTCAATCAGTCGGAGGCCACCTGTCGCCGAAGTATAGCGTCTAACGATTTGCAAGTTCCGGCAAAGTGGAGATAAATTGTCCAACGCTAATTTCAAAATAATTTCACGCGGCTTGCCAAAAAAATTCGCTGGCATAGCCTGTATTGTCGCGCTGGCCGCGATCGCTACCGGCTCAACTCTGTTGGCGCGCAGCAACGGCGCTGCGGCTCAGGCGAAGACTGATACGAATGTCGGCACGCGCCTGCATCTGGAAATTACCGGAGGCGATCCGGCGACGCCGGTGGAAGGCGCAAGCGTCTATTTGCGATATCTGGTGAAGCATCGGATGGGTAAGGACGAAACTGTTGAAATGAATTTGAAAACAAATCATGAGGGCACCGTGGTCGTGCCTTTCGTGCCGCGCGGAGACGTCACCATTCAAATTGTGGCCGAACGCTGGAAGCCCTACGGACAAAAATTTCAAATGACCGACGAAGAGCAGACCGTCAAGATTCACCTCGACAAGCCGCCGAAGTGGTACTAAGTCCTGTAAGTCATTTCACTTTCCTCCAAACTCGCTTACGAATTCCGTCGCGCGCGAAAAATATTCGCCGTCTCTCATAAAAAAAGTTGTGGCCCGTCAATTGCCTCTCGCGATTTGCACCAAAGTTGTGCAAACAGGTTCAACCGTAACTATCGCAACCGCTTAGCGGTGATGAAGACGCCGTTTCCACATAGTTTTCAACAAATCTGTTGAAAACTTTTAGAAAGTTTGGCGCGCGAAAATTTCCTGATGTGGAACGTGGATTGCCTTCAGTTCCAAAACACTCTTGGTCGGCCACCGTTTCATCTTGTGCCGACTCCAAATTTCAAATCCAAACTTTTGACGACCCGAGAACCCGATGATAGATTAACCATCAGTGTCCACCACGCCAAAAGCCACATCTTCCCAACGTTTCACTCGCTGGCATATGGTGATGCAGAATCTGCGCGCACGTCCTTTGCGTTCGGCGCTCAGCATCGTGGCCGTTTCGCTGCAAGTTTTTCTCGTGCTGCTCATCGTGGGACTGACCACTGGCGTTCTTGCCGATTGGGGCGAACGCGCCGAAGGCGTCGGCGCGGACTTGATGGTCCAGCCGCCCAACGCTTCGATTTTCTTCGCATTTTCCGGCGCCATGATGCCCGAATCCGTGTATGACAAAGTTCTGCAAGCCCCGGGTGTCGACGAGGCTGCTCCCGTATTCATTCTCGTGAACTCCGGGAACTTGAATGTTATCTATGGCATAGACGAAACACGCTTTGAGGGACTGAGCAAAGGTTTCCAATTCGTTTCGGGACATGGCCTTCAGAATGCCGACGACGTAATCGCTGACGATCTTGCTGCGCAGGGCCAGCACCTTCACGTCGGCCAACGTATCCGCTTGATGAATCATGATTTTAACGTGGCCGGAATCGTAGTCCACGGCAAAGGCGCGCGTTTTTTTATTCAATTGCGAACTGCACAGGATATGGCCGGCAACGAAAAACGCGTTTCGATGGTATATGTCCGCAGCAAAGGGAATACCGAGGCTACGCGAGAGGCGCTCGTTCGTGCGCTTCCCAATAAATACATCGTTCGCTCGATGGCCGAATATCTCACACTCATGAGCTCCTCGAACCTGCCGGAGCTGCGGCCGTTCATCCGCGCCTTTTTAATTCTTGGCGCGGGGGTCAGTTTTCTGGTGATTCTGCTGACCATGCATACGATGGTGCTGGAACGCACGCGCGAAATTGGAATCCTGAAGGCGCTGGGAACTTCGCGCATGGGAATTTTGGGATTGATTGAAGTCGAAGCCTCAATGATGGCCGTGATCGGCGCGGTACTCGGCCTGGTGATCACATTTTCAACGGTCGCAATTCTTCGCCATTCGGCGCCTACTCTCCAGATTCGCATCAGTTCTATCTGGATTGTGCGCGCCGTCGGTATGGCGTTGATGGCCTCGGCGCTTGGCGCGCTGTATCCCAGCTATCGCGCCGCGCAGTGCGATCCGATTGAAGCGCTTTCCTACGAATAGGCGCAGACGGCTCCGCGTCTTGATTCGCTGGCGGCGAGGACATCTAAGAGGCGGATTGAAATATGTTGCCGGAACCGCAGCAAAACCATTGCGCGCAGCCTCCAGAACTGATAAAAACTTTGTATGCAATCCAGTCAGCGGCTGAATGTGTGCCTGTGCCCAGTGCGGCGCCTTCTCTGTATCTGTGATTCGCGAATTTGTGTGTAAGACTGCGGGATAGAACGGCGGAAGCCGGGAGGAATAAGATGTCAAAGAAAATTCTAGGTGTGCTGGCGGCGGTTTTGTGCGCGGCCTTCGTTGTTTGTGCGGGCGATGCTTGGAAGGACAAGGATTTTGACAAGTGGGACCAGAAGGACGTGGACAAGATTCTGAAGGATTCGCCGTGGTCAAAGGCGGTTCAGTATGGCGGCGGAGGCAGTTCTTCGATGGAAGCGCCTCTTAGCACTCCCGGCAGCGACGCGGCGCATACCCCAAATGGCGGAGGCAACGGTCGGTCCGGGCTTTCGGCCAGCGGCAGCATGGGATCATCAGAGGGAATGGGTGCGGCCACGAGCTTTTTCGTGCGCTGGTATTCTTCCAGAACAGTGCGTGAGGCTATGGCGCGCCAGCGTGAGTTAAACGGAACGCCCGCTGACGAAGCGCGAAAGAATCTGGATGGCGAGGTCGACACTTACCAGGTGCTATTGCAATCCAACAATTTGAATGCCTTCGCGAAGGAAGGCGAGGCCGCGCTGAAGGATCATTCCTATCTGATGCTGAAGTCCAACAAGGACAAGATCGCTCCCTCGAAAGTGACGGTCATCAAGGGACAGGGAGACCGTGTGGCGGCAGTTCAGTTCGATTTCCCCCGCAAGAAAGATAGCGGCGAACCGACCATCGGCGCGGGCGAAAAGGGCGTTGAATTTTTCACCAAGGCAGGCGCCACGCCCCTGACGGTTTCTTTTGATATTTCAAAGATGGTGGATAAGAAGGGCGCGGATTACTAGCACGAAGTTTGTATTGTGTAAAACGTCGCGCAGTTCGCACATTTTGAAAACTCGACCAGGGAGGATTGAATGCTGAAGCGAGCGAACATTTTATTGGGACTGGCCATCTTGTTGGCTGCCGTTCCTGTATTTGCGCCGCGAGTCCTAGCGCAGCGCGGCGGAATGGGCATGGGAATGATGCCGCCGTCCATGATGGGAACATGGAATCCCGTCGTGGGCAGTGGCGCCACCTACGAACTCGTACAGAAGGACGGAAAGAAGCAGACCATCTCAATCGCAGTGGTCAACAAAGACGACTCTGGTGGCTACTGGATGGAGTATCTCATCAACACCAGTGACAATCAGCAGATGGTGATGCAGACGCTCCTGGTGAAAGACGGCGCATCAATGACAGTTTCAAAGATGGTCATCCAGCCGGCCGGGCGCGGGCCGATGGAAATGTCCGGCCAGATGATGCAGATGATGGCAGCCCGCGGCGGCGGCGCTACTCCAGCCGCTCCAAAGGCGGACTTTACTGAGGGCGCGGAGAAAGTCGGAACCGAATCTGTGACCACGCCCGCGGGCACGTTCGACACGATGCACTGGCGCAACAAAGATGGAGGCCAGGTTTGGATATCTCCGAAGGCTGGTCCATGGAGCTTCGTGAAATCTGTGACACCGGACGGCACGTCAATGACTCTCGTGAAAGTAATCACCGATGCGAAATCCCACATCGTGGGCACTCCACAATCAATGGATTCAATGATGGGCGGCGCCCGCGGCCGAGGACAAAACTAAATCGTTTGAAAAGGGCGGGTCTGTTTATCCTGAGCGTAGTCGAAGGGTGACCCGCCATTTTTCTTTATCTCGGTATCTCGACAATCTATTCCGTCCCGTTCCCCGCCTTCTCCTGCAACACTTCCGCCGTATCATAAATCGCATGTAGCGGCACCCACACCTTCACATGCTCCTTCGGTGATTCTTCCTCGATAGAAATTCCATCTCCGGCTTTACAAATTAAAACGTGTTCATGCGCGTCGCGTACTTCCACCAAAACTGAATCCGGCAGCTTCGCAAGTTCCTGCGCCGATAATTTCAGCGCCGGTAGTAACGCACGCAGTTCCCGCTGATGTTCCGCAAACTTTTTCGGCGGCGCGAAGTGCGCGGCGATCGTAGCCAGTTCCGCCGGCACAATAATGTGCAGATGCGTCCCATTTTTGGCGGATTCGTCCACCGAAACGTGGACGAATCCATCCTGCAAAACATAAGCGCTGCACGCAACGGTGGTGACCAGAAAACCCAGCGCAATTTTCCCGAGCATTAAGCCTCCTCAGCCGTTGCCGGCTTTAGTCACCGTCATTCTTGGAATCGAGCCAGATGTGCACCGTCTCTTTTCCGTCCTTCACGTTCACCAATTCTGAATCTCCATGCGAAGCCAGCGCCCGCAATGCCGCGCCGATGTCCAAATCATCGCTGCCCTTGCTCGAAGAAAGCAGCGCATCAACCACGGTCATCGGCACGCGCACATCCACTTCCTGCTTGTTCTTGCCATCTTTACGGCCGGAGTCGTTCACGCGGATCAGCAAATAGCCTTTTTCCTTGGAAACGTGAACGTCCTGGTCCTGACTTTTCACTGAAACAAATTCGCCATCCGGCGCCGACTTCACCGCATCCACCATCGCGCGCAAATCCACACCGTTCAGATCCCCATGCTTGCTGATATTGATGTGCCCGTGATGCAGCTGATCGTGATCCACGCTGGACACAAGAATCTCCGCCAGCGCGACCGGCAAATTCACTCGAACCGTTTCTTCCTTGTTGTCCGGATTCTCCACGCGCACGTGTATCCACAGACTGGATGTACTCGTTTGCGCTCGAAATGTGGCTCCGGCCAGAAGCGTGCCCGCCAAGATCGCCGCGCCCAAACCAACTCGTGTGCCGATTGATCGAAGATTCATGGTCAGCCCCTCCCCAGGGCGTCTTACACATCAATACGCAAGTCGGACGAGAAATGTTCCGCAGCTTTTGGATTGCAGATCGGGAAGGTCTTACAGTGGCGCGGCCGGACTATTCGGGCTTCAGCACAAGCAGGCCCAGTGGCGGCAAACGAAGATTCAGTGAATTTTCGCGGCCAACCCAGGGAATCTGTTCGGTGGTCACGGTACCAAGGTTTCCAGCGTTCGTGCCGCCGTAAGTTTCCGCGTCGGAATTAAATATTTCGCGATACCGTCCCGCGTGTGGCACGCCAACGCGATAATCTTCGCGCATCACCGGAGTAAAATTCGCCACCACAATCAGGAAATTCTTCGGATCGCGCGCGCGGCGTACGAACGAAAGCGTGCTGGCGTCGGCGTCATTGCAATCCAGCCACTCAAATCCTTGCCACTCGAAATCCACTTCGTGCAGCGCCGGCTCCAATTTATAAAGCCGATTCAAATCCGCGACAAGCTTCTGCACGCCGCTGTGAGGCTTGTATTCCAGCAAATGCCAGTCCAGCGAGCGGTCAAATTTCCATTCGCTTGACTGCGCAATCTCATCGCCCATAAACAACAATTTCTTTCCGGGATGCGCGTACTGATACGCGTACAGCAGACGCAGATTCGCAAATCGCTGCCAGTCGTCACCCGGCATTTTATACAGCAGCGATTTTTTGCCGTGAACCACTTCATCATGCGAAAGCGGCAAAATAAAATTTTCTGTGAACGCGTACAGCAGTGAAAATGTGATTCGATTCTGGTTGTATTTCCGGTGGATCGGATCTTTCTCGAAATATTCCAGCGTGTCGTTCATCCATCCCAAATTCCATTTCAGCGTAAATCCCAGTCCGCCCAAATAAGTTGGACGCGAAACCGCCGGCCATGACGTCGATTCCTCCGCCGCCATTATCACGCCCGGAAATCGGGTGTGAACCACTTCGTTCAAATGTTTCAGGAATGCGATCGCCGCCAGATTCTCGCGTCCGCCAAATTCATTGGGAATCCATTCGCCTTCTTTCCGCGAATAATCCAGATACAGCATTGACGCTACGGCATCCACGCGCAGCCCATCCACGTGATATTTATCCAGCCAGAAAAGCGCGTTCGACAGCAGAAAATTCTGCACTTCCGTGCGCCCGTAATTAAAAACGTACGTGCCCCAGTCCGGATGCATCCCCTGGCGCGGATCGGCGTGTTCGTAAAGATGCGTGCCATCAAATTGACCCAGCCCGTGCGCGTCAGTCGGAAAATGCGCGGGTGTCCAGTCCAACAGAACTCCCAACCCTTCCTGATGGCAGCGATCCACGAAGTACATAAAATCGTGCGGCGTTCCGTAGCGGCTCGTCGGCGCAAAATATCCGACCGTTTGATATCCCCACGATCCGTCAAACGGATATTCCATGATGGGCAGCAGCTCGATGTGCGTGTAGCCCATTTTTTTAACATATGGGATAAGTTGTTCCGCAAGTTCGCGATAGGTCAGCCAACGATTCTCTTCATGCGCAATCCGCTTCCACGAACCAACATGAAGTTCGTAAACGGAAATCGGCGCGTCCAGCCAATGCCGTTTGTGCCGCGCGTCCATCCACGCCTGGTCATCCCACACATGCCCGGAAAGATCGTAAACGACGGAGCCAGTCCGCGGCCGAAGTTCCGCCGAAAATGCATACGGATCAGCTTTCAGAATCGGCAGCGGCGCGTCTTTCGGACGAATCTCAAATTTGTAAATCGATCCGACCTTCACTTCGGGAATAAACATTTCCCAAATTCCCGAAGCGCCCAGCGAGCGCATGGTGTGCACTCGCCCGTCCCACTGATTAAAATCTCCGGCCACGCTAACGCGCAGCGCATTCGGCGCCCACACCGCGAAATGCACTCCTTGAACTCCCGCAATTTCCCGCGGATGCGCGCCCATTTTGTCGTATTTTTCGTAATGCGTGCCTTCGCCCATCAAATGCAAATCAAAATCCGTGAGCAAAGAAGGGAAGTTGTAGGGATCTTGAATCTCGCGCACCACCCCGCTCGCATAGTAAACGCGAAATTTATATCCGCCGGGAATCGCGCGTGTGCAAGTTGCCCCGAGCACCAGCGCTTCAAATCCTCCTCCGGGATGCACGCGTTCTGCGGGATAAATTTCCAATGGATTGCTGAAAACCACGTCCAGTTTTTCCGCATCAGGCGCCAGAGCGCGTATCGCCAGTGCTTTGCCCTGCGGACTGTCAACCGGATGCGGCCCCAAGACGCTAAACGGCGCGCCGTGCTCCGCGCGCATCAGTAAATCAAATGATTCGCGAAGTTGCTCAGCGGGCGAAAGCGGCGTTTGCGCGCGCGTGCCACTCGAACTTACGGCGTCAACTTTATTCGATGGATCAGTTTGTGACACCCGGCGCGCTCCTTCCATCAAGCACGAACTATGTGCGAACAACCATTCTATCCAATCGCACGAAGCCTACCAAACGGTCGCGCGATGTGTTCGTGCTCAATTTCCGAGCAGCGCCTCCCTCGCGCATGCGGTGCGACGTCACTTCCGCGAGAACTGGCTGCTGCGGTAAACTGCAGAAGTTCCAGCGTCGATCGAAAACAAGGACAATTGGAGACTCATTGTTACGACGCATGAGGAGAAGGAAATATGAACTGCCGACGTCTCGTGTTGTCTCTTTCCATGGTGTTCGTCTCGACCGTCCTGGCGACATCAATCCCGCAAAGCGCGACGCCTCAGAAATCTGACGCGCAGAAGTCGTTCGAGTTACTGAAGTCTTTAGCCGGAAGCTGGAAGGGTCAAGGTCCCGAAGGCCCTGTCCGCGTGTCGTTGCGCGTCACCTCCGGCGGTTCCGCGCTGCTGCAAGAAATGGTTCCCGCAGGAAGGGCCGACGATCCCACTAACGGAGATGACGATCCAATCACGATGATCTATCTCGACGGCGATCGGCTCACCCTTACTATGTATTGCGACAGCTTCAAGAACAGGCCGAGGATGTCGGGTAGTCTGTCATCAGACGGGAAGACCGTGGACTTCACTTTTGTCGACGTCTCCGGCGTCGCAACCCACGGATACATGGATCATGCCAGTTTCAAGATTATCGATGCTGATCACCATTCGGAAGACTGGGGAGTTCTGGCCTCAGCAGGCAAACATATGAGCGCGCACATGGATCTGGTTCGGGCAAAGTGAAATGCGCGCTGGCGCACAAAATATCCGCCCATCGCGTTCACTCCAGCATTGTCGAACAGTACTGTTTCACGCTACAGTTCGCGTGTAAAACAAACCGTCACATTTTGAGCGCGCACAGAACTATGTCGAGTTATAAATGTTGAGTCACTTCAGGAGCCGCACCGACCTATGCAATCTCACAAACTTATTCGCTACGCATTTATGGCCATCATCCTTCTGGGCATCGCGATGACGGACTCGCTCCTCGACGCCCAACGCACACCCGCGCCGCAAGCTCCCGTCGAGCGCGCGCAAGCCCGTTCGATGGTGATCACGCAGGACGGCATCGTCGCCGCTGAATCTCCTCTGGCTGCGCAAGCAGGCGTGGAAATTTTAAAGCGCGGCGGAAACGCCGTAGACGCTGCCATCGCCGCAAACGCCGTGATGGGCGTCGTCGCTCCCATGTCCAACGGCATCGGCGGCGATCTGTTCGTAATTTATTACGACGCAAAATCCGGCAAGCTCTACGGACTGAACGCCAGTGGCCCCGCTCCTGCCGCGCTGAACGCGCAATTGCTGCGTGACAAGAAAATTGTGGACATGCCCAACTACGGAATCAATACCGTCACCGTGCCGGGCGCCGTGGACGGCTGGGCAAAACTTCTCGAACGCTTCGGCACCAAGAAATTTCCCGAAGTGCTGGCTCCAGCGATCCACGTAGCCGAACAGGGTTTTCCCGTCACCGAATGGATTTCCAGTCTCTGGGTAAATAACGCCGACCTTCTTCGCAAAAATGACGAAGCCACCCACGTTTACTTAAATAATGACCAGGCTCCGCGCGTCGGACAAATGTTCCGCAATCCCGATCTCGCGAACTCTCTTAAATTAATCGCCTCCGGCGGACGCGACGCCTTTTACAAGGGCGAACTCGCCCACAAATTCGTCCAGCTCTCACAAAAAGAAGGCGGCGTGATGACGCTCAACGACCTCGCCTCCTATTCCAGCGAATGGGTCGAGCCCATCTCCACAACCTACCGCGGCTGGACAGTTTACGAATTGCCTCCCAACGGACAGGGAATCGCCGCGCTCGAAATGCTGAACATCATGGAAACTTTTCCGCTGCAACCGCCGCCTCCGCCAGCGGGACAGCCGGCGCCGGTGAATCCGTTTGCCTTAAATCAAACGCGCACTTTGCACATGATGATCGAAGCAAAAAAACTCGCCTACGCCGATTTGAAAAAATATATCGGCGAGCCAAGAAATAATCCCGCCGTCATGCAGGAAGCAATGGCCATTCTGCAAAAGTCCTACGCCGCAGAGCGCGCGAAATTAATTGATATGGATAAAGCAAATTGCGCGGTTGAAGCCGGAACTCCGCTGCCACCGGGCGGCGACACGATTTACCTCAGCACCGTCGATCGCGAAGGCAACATGGTGTCCCTCATCCAGAGCAACTACGAAAATTTCGGCTCCGGCCTCGTCGCTCCCGGCACAGGATTTGTCCTCCACGATCGCGGGGCGCTCTTTAGTCTGGATCCCACTTCGCCAAATGTGCTCGCCGGAAATAAGCGCCCGCTGCACACCATCATTCCCGCCTTCATGTCTCAGGGTGACGTGCGCATCGCCTTCGGAATCATGGGTGGATGGAATCAGGCGCAGGCTCACGCGCAATTCGTTTCGCACGTCGTGGACTACAAACAAAATATTCAGCTCGCCATGGAAACTGCCCGCTTCACAAAGGGGACTTTCGGCGGCTGTGACGTTGAACTTGAAAATCGCATCCCGGGAAATGTCCGCGCCGAACTCGAAGCGAAGGGACACCAACTCACCATGCGCAACGGATATTCAAATCGCTTCGGCGGCGGACAAGCCGTCATGCGAGACTTCGCCGCCAAAGTAAATTACGGCGCGTCTGACCCGCGAAAAGACGGCGCCGCAATTCCGGAACTGCCATATTGATAATGTAGCGTGCGCCACAGACGGTTGCACGAATTGTTTCAGCTAGGCACATTTTTCGCCGTAGTGTACATTCGGGACACTACCTTCATTCCACTACTGAATCCTTCCCATTTTGGCGTCGTTCAGGCGCATCTAAGTCATTGCTTTCATACATAGTTACGTCGTTCCCCGTCTCGACTCGCGCAAATCCCTTTGGCCACCCCTGTGCATTAGAGAAGCTGTGTAGTGGAGAGAGCGGAACCACTGGGGGCCACATGTTCGCAATATCAGAATCGAACATTGAAGTGATCGCCGAGCAACGTGTCTGGACTGCTGTAATCGCCCGCGCGGTGGAAGAATGGGTCTCGGGTCCGCTCGGTTCGCAACGCGAAGCCGAATCTTATCTGTTTGGCGACGACAAGGATTTTCCGGATGTTTGCCGCTCCGCCGGTTTAGATCCGCAAACACTTCGCCGCAAACTTAACAAGCTCAAGAAATCCGGCAGAGGCCCGACGCCGGTGCACCACTACGTCCGGCTCATCGCCGCTTGAAAATTTCCCCAGCTATCGCCGGCCAACCCCTTCCCGGCGCTCTTCAGTCACCCATCAAACTCACTTGAATTCAATTGCGGAAGACGTTTGCCTACTGCTAGTCTCGCCATCCGATGGACTCAACCGAATTTTCCAATCCGGCCACGCCCACCGATTCCTGGCGTCGCGCGGACACGCTCGCCGCGATCGCGCTCTTCCCGCTAACAGCAATCGTGGTCGTCTGGCAAAATCTGCGCCTCGGCGTTCTGTGGGACCTCAGCTACATTCTGGAAAACGCGCACCGCATCTCTCTCGGTGACGTTCCCTACAAAGATTTTCCATTCCCCTACGCTCCCATCACATTTCTAATTCAAGCCGCCATTATCAAACTCACCGGCCATCTTTTCTTTCATCACATCATTTATGCCGCGCTAGCCGGCGGCGCAGGAACTCTCCTCACTTGGCGCATCCTGCTCAACGTTCTGCGCGGCAAAGTCACCAATCACCGCCTGATCGCATTCCTCTTGAGCACGCCTCTCACTGTTCTCGGAATATATTCCATCTATCCCCATCCTTTTTACGATCCCGACTGCACCCTCGCAATTCTCTGCGGCATCTTGCTCTTGCAGCGTCTCGAGATTCGCGGTTTCACGCCGACGCGCGCGTTCTGTTGCGGCGCCGTCCTCCTACTCCCGCTCTTCGTAAAACAAAACACCGGCCTCGGATTTCTCTTCTGCATCGGCGCATCGTTAGTAGTCCTCACGGCATTGAATTTGCGCCGCGGTAAATCCATAAGTGGCTTCCTTTATATTTTCGCAGGTATCCTCGCCACGTTCCTCTCCGCTCTCGCGCTGATTCATCACTTCGCCGGCCTCCACAATTACTGGAACTGGACAATCCAATTCGCCTCCGAGCGCCGCACTCCCCAAATCGCCGACATGCTCCAGCCATTTCAAAATTATAATCTGCTCATCTGGCTAGCGACAGCCATCGTCGGCATATTTTTGGCGCAAATCGCCTCGAAGCGCGCGCACAAACAGAATTTCATTCTCACGCTCACCTCAATCCTTCTAATCTCCGCCCCATTTATCTGGTCCATCATCTATCTTTTTCTCGACGACGATCCATCCTCCCGCGCCGAGCGCCTCCTGGCACTCTGGCCATTTCTCCTAATCATCTCCTTCGCCATCGGATTTCTCCGCGCTCGCCGCGAGCAGGGAATTAATTTAATTTTACCTTTCGTCGTCATCGGCACAATTCTCGGCGCATTCCTCTCCCAACAACTTTGGGGCTCGACCTACGCAATCTGGCCTCTACTGATAATTCTCATCGCCATCCTCATTTCAGAACTCGCTCCGCACTTTCAGCACGCGCAATGGTCCACTCCGTCTCTCGCCGCCGTAATCGCAATCTGCTTGATCGTCTCCGGCGCCTTCTACGTTGCCAGCCGCGAACGTCTCTCCTACGCAAATGTCTGGGAAGGCGAGATCACTCGCTCAAATCTTCCCGCATTAAAAGGACTTTCCGTCCGCGGCCCGTGGATTCCGCAATTTGAAGAACTCGTCCGCTATTCCGAAAATGAAATTCCGAAAGGCGACGGTCTGCTCATGATTCCCGGCGAAGATCTTTTTTATTACACAACAGGGAGACATCCGCGCTTTCCGGTGTTAATGTTCGACCACACGGTCAACCCGTACAGTCCCTTGCGGGTTCAAGCGGTTGCAAAGTCGGCCAACATTAATTGGCTCGTTGTAAAACGGAACCTGCAAATCCAGGGAACACCTTACGAAGATGAAGCAGCGCTATTGCAATTGTTGCTCGGCGATTTTCAGCTCGTGCAACATCTCGAGAATTACGACGTCTACATACGCAAGTAGGGCGGCGCGGATGCAACGCAGATCGCGAATGTCTTCTTACGCGGCAGGAATTTTCGCCACGATTTTCTACGCCTTCGTGCTGACCGCATTCCCGCAGCTAAACTTGCGCGCGCAAGTACTAACCAAAGAGGCCCCGCAAGAAATAGCGCAGTCAGCTCCGCAAGAACCACCCAAAGAAGTTCACGGAAAAGTTACCGACGAAGATGGCGTTCCCGTTGCCCGCGTTGAAGTCACCGCGCGTTGGGGAGTCGATCCACTGATATCTCTCACCGTTTACACCGACGCCGTCGGCGATTTTCAAATTCCTTCCATCTCCAATGATAAAGTTTCCATCTCGCTCTCCAAGCCCGGTTATTTCCGAACAGACGCCACCGTACTCGAATTAAAATCCGGCGTCAACGACGCAACTTTCAAGCTCTATCACGAAACCGAACTTCAGCAGAAAATTGACGTTCGCTCCGGCCCAGTTCAAATCGATCCGGACACCACCAGCCACCAGGAAACTCTCGTGCAGCACGAAGTTCTGAACACGCCCGTTCCATCCAGTCACGACCTTCAACAAAGTTTATTCACCATGCCGAATGTTTTGCAGGATACCAACGGCCGCATTCACATTGCCGGCGCTCGCCAGGGACAAACAGAAATCCTGCTCGATGGTTTTGAGATTAATGATCCGGCGAACGGCACCTTCACACCGCGCCTCAACGTGGACTCCGTGCAGTCCGCGACCGTCGAAACCGGCGGCTACGGCGCGCAATACGCCCACGGCGGCGCGGGAATTGTTGTGCTCGATACGCAAGCCGGTGACGACCAGTGGCGCTTCGGAGCCACAAATTTTATTCCGCTAATCAGTTTTCGCGAAGGCACTCATTTCGCCAACTGGTTCCCGCGCACCACAATTTCCGGCCCCATTAAAAAAGGCCGGGCGTGGTTTTCCATGGCCTCCACCGCCCAGCATTCTTATAGCGTCGTCAATGAATTGCCCGAAGGGCAGAACACGGCTACCAGTTGGGCCGGCGATAATCTTCTGCGCGGACAAGTCAACATCACTCCGCAAAATATTTTGCAGACCAGCTTCCTCTACAATCAGTCCAGTGAGCCGCAATTCGGCCTCGGCCCGCTCTCGCCGCTTTCCACCACCACCGACCACAAAGCGCGCCGATATTTCATCTCCGCCAAGGATCAAATCTGGCTCGGCAAGACTCTACTCGAAATCGGCGCCGCCGCGGACAGCACTCGCAGCATAAATATTCCGCAAGGCGACGCAACTTACGTCGTCTCTCCCTCCGACACGTCGGGAAATTATTTTCAAAAATTAAAACAGCAATCGCGCCGCATTCAATTCGTAGGCGACCTGAATTCCGCCACGCTAAAGTTTTGGGGCACCCATAATTTTTCAGCAGGATGGAATGTCGACGACCTGACCTTTTCGCAGAACGCCACGCGCAGCGAAATCGACTTCGAGCGCGAAGACGGCACCACCGCGGAAATCGCCACTTTCTCCGGCCCATCTCTCTTTCGGATTTCCAATACACAGGCCGGAGGTTACGCGCAGGATCTCTGGCGTCCCATCAAGCATGTCGTTTTTTCCATTGGTATTCGCGCCGATTGGGATCGCCTCATTCAAGACACGCTCGTCCAGCCGCGCTTCGCCATGAACTGGGTTCCCATCGGAGACGGCCGCATGAAATTCACCGTCGCCTGGGGCGAACACTATCAGCCTGTGAACCTCACGCTCTTCGGCCAGGGTTCCGATCAGCAACGCACCGATACTTTTTTTGAGACAACCGGCCTCGTCCAAATCGGCACGCCGGTCGTCAGCAGCTTCATCATTCCCACTTTCGGACTCAGGCAGCAGCGCTCCTACAACACCACCATCGAATTTGACGAGCGCATCCTGAAAAATACTTATGTCGGCCTCGCCTACATTCTGCGTGACGGTCGTGACGGCCTCGCCTGGGAATCCGAATCTTCCGGCGCATTCCTTCTCCAGAACAATCGTCAGGATCGATTCGAGTCTGGCGAAGTCTATCTACGCCACATTTTCAACGAGAAAGCTGAAGTTTTTGTAAATTACGTTCGCTCCAGCGCCACATCCAACGAAGTTCTCGACCCCACCGTTGTCTCTTTATTTCTCAGCCCTCAGCAACCCGGCCGCCTACTGTGGGACGCGCCCAACCGTTTCATCTCTCGCGGATGGGGCCCTCTGCCTCTGAAAAAATGGGATCTTCTGGGAAGTTATTTCATGGAATATCACACCGGCTTTCCCTTCAGCGTTGTGAACGATGAAGAGCAGCTGGTCGGCGGCGCAAATTCTCTTCGCTATCCAACCTATTTCAGTCTAAATCTCGGCGTCGAAAAACAATTCCAATTCCGCAAACACGTTTGGGCCGTCCGCGTCTCCGGCAACAACATCACCGGCCACAATAATCCCATCGCCGTCGTAGACAACAGTGACGCCCCAGACTTCGGCACCTTCTCCGGCGGACACATCCGCTCCTTCACCGCCCGCCTCCGCCTCGTTACCTCGCACTAGGCACCCAACGTTTCAACCGCTAGCCCTGGCGGAGTGGGTCCTGACTCAAGCGCGCTAGGCGTTGCTCGCACCAAAGACGCCGCTCGCAGGCTGCGAGTATCGAATGATCAAATATGTGGATCCAGTCGGCCAGGTCAGGCGGGCGGTTGGCACACCGTTAAATTCGTAAGAAAAATTCGTAAGAACTTGTTTGCGTTCAGCCTCTGACGTTGGGTGGCCCATCCTTTGCGGCACGCAAAGGGTGGGGCTTTTGAACTTTTGTTTTTTCGGCGCGCGGCGATTGGCGCAGTTCAAGACTTGCCTTTAGACGTTACATTTGGGTGCCGCACCCTTTGATTGCGCGAGGTGCAAGGGTGCGTTCTTGATCTTGATTTCCATGTTGAAAAATCACGACCGTTACGGAAACTTGCTTAAAGAACAATCCACCGCCGGTTCCGTCGGCACTACTTGCCTCGCGGTCAGCGCTTCAACAAATCAGGTGACTGGCACTTGCGCGGTCAATCCGCTTTCCACTTACAGTTACGACGCCAACGGCAACATGCTCGGTGACGGCGTGAACAGTTCAATGACCTACGATGCCGCGAATCATTTGATCAGTCTCTACAACAGTTCCAGCGGTGGCGCTGCTTATGTCTATGACGGCAACGGCAATCGCGTGAAAAAGTGCGTCCCCAATTGCACTTCGCCAACTTCCACGACCGTCTACATTTTCTCCGGCTCGAAAGTAATCGCTGAATATCCCGCTGGTTCAACGGGCACTTCGTTCAGCGCC